>JAPLTR010000977.1 GCA_026398065.1 Verrucomicrobiota bacterium
GCGCGATCGAGCTCGACGCCGAGGCCCGGTCCTTTCGGCAACGTGACGCAGCCGCCCTCGATCACCATGCGTCCGCCGACGATGATCTCCTCCCACTGCCAGGGATAATGCGTGTCGAGCGCGTAGCTGAGATTTGGCATCGCCGCGCCCAAGTGCGTCATCGCGGCGAGCGAGATGCCCGCGTGATTGTTCGAGTGCATCGACACGCCGCGACTGAAGATCCGGCAGTGCGCCGCCAGCTCCATCGAGGCGCGCAAGCCGCCCCAGTAGTGGTGGTCCGTCAAAATGATGTCCTCCGATGCCTGCTTCACGCTGCCCGGCAGGTCGTCGAACGACGTGGTGCACATGTTGGTCGCGAGCGGCGTCTTCAACGCCCGCCGCACCGCCGCCATGCCCTCCTGCGTGCGGCACGGGTCCTCCAGATATTCGAGGATCCCCTCCATCTCGCGGCCGTATTTGATCGAGGTCTCGACCGTCCACAGCGCGTTCGGGTCGAGGCGCAGCGGCACACCGGGGCCAAACGCCTGGTGCAGCGCCTTCATCGCGGCGACCTCCTGCGCCGGCTCGAACACCCCGCCCTTCAGCTTGATCGATTCGAAACCGAACTCCTTCACCATCGCCCGCGCCTGCGCCACGATGCCGTCGGGGTCCAGGGCCGCGGCCTGGCGCGCCGCCGCCCAGCCGGTCGCCTTCGAGTCGGTGCCGAATGCCAGCTCGCCCCCCGCTCCCTCGTATTTATAAAACAGGTACGCCGAATACGGCACGCGCTCGCGCACCACACCGCCGAGCAGCGCCGCCACCGGCACGCCGTAGGCCTTGCCCTGGATGTCGAGGCAGGCGACGTCCAGCGCACTGAAAACCTGCACGCGCGTGCGCCCGTCCCACGGCTTGTCGCCGCGCGACACCGAGGTCTCCGGCGAACAGCGCTCCGCCAGCTTCCCCCGCAGGGCGTGCCAGTTGCGCGGATCGGAGCCGATCACCGTGTCGCGCACCGCCGCGAGCGCCGCATCGACCGCCACGCTGCCCGGCACCTCCGCGAGGCCCGTGAGGCCGTTGTCCGTCTTCAGCTCGACGACCGTGCGCAGGCAATAGGGTGCGTGCAGCCCGGCGGCGTTGAGCAGGGGCGGATCGCCGAGCGCGATCGGCGTGATGTGCATTTCGGTGATTCGCATGGGGTCGGAAGGGGAGGCTCGGCTCGCGAACGGACGGCGTTACTTGCCCCGCAAGGTGTTCAGGTTCGCCATCAGCCCGGCGCGCACGCTGCCGCCGTCGCTGCCGAGAGCGACAAAGGTGTAGCCGAGGTCGCGGCACTTCGCGACGAGCGCGGGATTGTGCACGAGGATACCCGCGGCCTTGCCGTGGTTCTTCGCGGCGGCACTGACTTTCTCCAACGCCTCGAGGAAGCGCGGGTGGTCGAGCTGGTCGCGGATGCCCATGTTGTAGCTGAGATCGGTCGGGCCGACAAAGAGCACGTCCACGCCGTCGACCGCCGCGATCTCCTCGCAGTTGGCCACTGCCTCGGGTGTCTCGATCTGTGTGACCGTGAGCAGCCATTTGTGGGCGTTGAGATAGTACTCCTCAAAACCGCCGCCGAAGCCCGCCGAGCGCTGGATCTTCGCCACACCACGCACGCCGAGCGGCGGATAGCGCATCGCCGACACCGCCGCCGGC
>JAPLTR010000318.1 GCA_026398065.1 Verrucomicrobiota bacterium
CTGGCACTCCTACGGCAAGGACACCGAGGGCCAGCACACCACGCTCGTCGGCAACTACGGTCTCATCATGGAGGGCCTGCACAATCTCCCCAACGTCTCCTTCACCTCACAGATCCCGCTCACACCGGATTTCAAATTCCAGAACAATCACACCGTCGCGCGGGACGCCAAGCTCACCGCCGAGAAGAAGGTCTATGTCTGCGCCGCCGCCACCGACTCCATGGGCATCGGCGCGTGGACCAAGCCCGGCCGCGGCAAGATCCCCTACACCTGGCAGGTGCTCATGAACTGGGTGTGGATGAACCCGCCCGCCCTCCAGTATTTCTACGAAGACAAGACCCCCAACGACTACTTCATTGGCGGCCTCTCCGGTCCCGGTTACATGTATCCGAAGGCAATCCCCGCCGACAAATTCCCCGGCCTCATGAAAGTGGGCCGCAGTCTCATGGCGCAGCTCGATCTCCGCGCGCTGGAGATCATGGACTATTCCGAAGGCAACCGCCACGTCGGCAACACCGACCTGCCGAAGGCCGTCGTCGACCGCTACTACGAGCAGTTCCCCGACGTCCTCGGTTTCATCAACGGCTACGGCACCGCGCGCACCTTCGATCTCCGCGACACCCGCCCGATGATCAGCTACGACTACTATCTCGACGTCGCTCGCCCCACCGAGGAGGCCGTGGCCGATCTGGAGGAACTGATCCAGCTCAACCCGAGGCGCCCCTATTTCCTGCTCATGCACGTGCGCGAATCCAATACCATCGAAAAGGTCGCCTCGATCCTTGGCAGCCTGAGTGAGCAGGTGGAAGTCGTCCCGCTGGACAAATTCCTCAAGCTCGCCGCGAGCAATCAGACTTACCCCACCCACTACCAGCAGCCGACGGATCCGATTGACCGGAATCCGTAGCCTGTCCGCACGAGGGCGCGGCGCCGCGGCCATCCCTCCGACCAGTCGCAGCGCACTCCGCGCCGTTTGCGCCTTTCACTTGCCCGGCTTCGTCCCCCAGCCGTACACCCACATCGGCCGCGTCTTCACGTGCCAGTCGACAAAGCCCGCGTGCTCGAAAAACGCCTCGAACTCCGGCACCGACGAACACTTCGAAATCTGCGCCGGCCGCTTCTGCGGCGGAAACTGCGTGCGGCTCGCCTCAAACATCGCCCAGCCTTCCGGCGAAGCGATGTTGGCGTTGTCACAATAGAAACGTCCGCCCGGCTTGAGCACCCGCATCGCCTCCAGCACATAGGTGTAGCGGTCCCATTCCTCCAGATGCATGAAGACCACCGTCGTGTACACCACGTCCACGGAGTTGTCAGGAATCGGCTGCAGATCGTAGCCGGAGATTTCCTGCAGCCGGGTGTTCTCCAGCCCCAGCAACCGCCGGCTCGCGAGCTTGATCATGTTCGGCGACACATCGCAGCCGATCCACTCCTTCACAAACGGTGAAAGCACCCGGCCCACGCGGGCCACCCCGCAGCCGATTTCCAAAAACGTATCCGTCGGCCTGATGCCCGTGGTCTCCCCCAGGATGAACAGCGTGTCCTCCGCGTCCGCGTGAAATTTTTCCTCATCCGTATAGCCGGAAACGACCATGTAGGCGTCCTCCTTGTTGCCGGAAAGCGCTGTCCAGACGGATTTGTAGTCGCCGCGAATTTGACTCATGCCGCGACTCCACCGTGCGAGCCGGGACGCGTCAAAACATTCCCCTGACCGTGTCATATCCGTCCCGGCCGAAAATCGCGCTTCCCGCCCGCGCCAAATTTCGCAACCGTCTCCCGATGCGAATTCTGATCTCCGGCGTGTGCGGCTTTGTCGGCAGCACCCTCGCGCGCGCACTTGCCGAGTCCGGCGCAGGCCACACGCTCGTCGGTTTCGACAATTTCATCCGCCCCGGCAGCGAATCGAACCGCGACTCCCTCCGACTGGGTGCTCGATGCCGCGGCCAACCCGAGCGTCCTCGCTGGTGTCGACGGCAAGACCAGTTCCCGTCAGCTCATCGAGCACAACCTCGGCGGCACGGTGAACATGCTCGAATTCTGCAAGCAGCATCGCGCCGGCTTCATCCTCCTCAGCACGAGCCGGGTTTACTCGATTCCGCCATTGGCAGCCCTGCCCGTCGAGGTCGTCAACCGGGCCTTCCGCCCGGCCGCGAAAAACAAACTCCCGCCCGGCGTCGGTCCTGCCGGCGTGGCGGAGGAGTTTTCCACCGCGGCCCCGGTGTCTCTCTACGGTGCGACCAAGCTCACCAGCGAGGCCCTCGCCTTGGAGTACGGCGAGACCTTTGACCTCCCGATTTTCATCAACCGCTGCGGCGTCCTCGCCGGTGCCGGGCAATTCGGCCGCGCCGACCAGGGGATCTTCGCCTACTGGCTCAACTCCTGGCTCGCGAAGCGACCGCTGAAATACATCGGCTTCGGCGGCCACGGCCATCAGGTCCGCGACTGCCTGCACCCCCGGGATCTCGTCCCGGTGCTCGCGAAACAGTTCGCCGCGCCCAAGCTCACCACCAGTGATCGCGTCGCTAATTTCTCCGGTGGCACCGCCTCCGCGATGTCGCTGCGCCAGCTCAGTGATTGGTGCGCTGCGGCCTTTGGCCCGCACCCCGTCGCCGCCGACGAGACGCCCCGCCCGTTCGACATCCCCTGGATGGTCCTTGATTCGTCGAAAGCCGCGCGCGTCTGGCAGTGGCGCCCGCAGACGCCCACCCCTGCCATCCTTGACGAGATCGCGGCGCACGCCCGGGCCAATCCCGGCTGGCTCGACCTTAGCGCACCATTTTGATCCCGCATTTTGATCGGTCCGAGGGATTCGCCCAGATCGCAATAGGGTTTTTTGCCGTGCCATCTGTCTAATCCATGGTTGTTTGCCTCTTCGCTCATGATCGCGCCCGCGCCTGTCGCCCCGCTCACTCTTTTCTCCGTCGTCATTCCTGCCCGGGATGAGGAAGCCTCCCTGCCGCCCACGCTCCGGGCCCTCTACGCCGAGTTCACCCGCGAGGGCATTCCCCATGAGATCATCGTCGTGGACGATGGCAGCAAGGACACCACCTGGTCCGTACTCGAAGCTCTCCGCACCGAGATTCCCACGCTCGCGCCCGTGCAGAACACAGGCCTTCACGGTTTCGGTCGCGCGATTGTTTTCGGCCTCAATCAGATGCGCGGCGATGCCGTTGTCATCATGATGGCCGATGCCTCGGATTCGCCCACCGACGCGGTGCGCTACTGGCGGTTGCTCAACGAGGGCTACGAATGCGCCTTCGGTAGCCGCTTCGTCCGCGGCGGCCGGGTCGTCGACTACCCGCGCGTCAAACTCTTCGTCAACCGTCTCGCCAACTACTTCATCCGGATCCTTTTCCGCCACGGCCTCAACGACACCACCAACGCCTTCAAGGCCTACCGCCGTCATGTCATCGAGGGTTGCCGCCCCCTGATCGCCCCGCATTTCAACCTCACGGTGGAGTTGCCGCTCAAGGCCATCGTCCGCGGCTACTCCTGGTCCCTCACGCCCATCTCGTGGGAAAACCGCAAGCACGGGGTCGCCAAGCTGAAGATCAAGGAGATGGGCAGTCGTTACTTCTTCATTTGCATGTACGTATGGCTGGAAAAATATTTCAGCCGCGGTGACTATCGGCGACGCTAGCCGACCCGCTGGTTGGAGTGTGTTCGATCAGTCACATAAATGTTGCCGTTCCGCCGCGAGTCGGCACTGGACTTGCGTCATAAAGCGTTGGAAGAACACCTCCCCGGGTTTTTACCAAGCACTCTCACTATGAACTCATCCCCCTGCTCGCACTTCGCGACGACCGCCCGCATTTTGCGCGCGGTCGTTGTGCTTATCGGCCTGGCCTTCGCGCCACTGGCTTTTTCCCAAGGCATCGTCACCGCCGGCATCACCGGCACCGTGCGCGATACCGGCGGTAAAACGATCGCCGGCGTCGCCGTGACCGCCACGCACGTCCCCACCGGCACCATTTATACGGCGGCCACCACCGACACCGGCCGCTACAATTTCCGCGGCCTCATCGCCGGCGGACCCTACACGGTCGCCATCAGCGGTCCCTCCATCAAGGCCGCCGAACGCACCAATCTCACGGCCTCGATCGGCACCGACCTTGAGGTAAATTTCGCAGCCGCCGGCACCTCCGGCGAAATCGTCGCCCTCGAAAAATTCAACGTCAAAGGTGACACCAACGAACTCGATGCCGGGGCCATGGGCGCCGGCAGCCTCCTCACCTCCGCGCGCCTTGCGGCGAAGCCGACCACGCAGCGTTCCTTTGCCGACGTGATCAGCGCCTCGCCCTTCGTGACGCTGCGTTCGCTCTCGAGCGCCAACGACCGTGAAGAAGCTCACATCACCGCGCTTGGCCAGAACAACCGCTACAACTCCATCCTTATCGACGGTGCGCGCATCAACGACCAGTTCGGCCTCAACGGCACCGGTCTCGCCTCGTTCTTCAATCCCCTCTCCCTCGACACCATCGAGCAGATGTCCGTTCAGGTCTCGCCCTACGAAACCCGTGAGAGCGGATTCACCGGCGCCTCCGTCAACGCTGTCACCAAGAGCGGCACCAACCCGTTCCACGGGTCCGTTTACTAC
>JAPLTR010000261.1 GCA_026398065.1 Verrucomicrobiota bacterium
TTCATCAACGAATACACGCTCAAGGATTCCTACGGCCTCGCGAGCATCTATGCCGACGGCCCGCTGGAAATCGCCGAGTGCGACAAGCCCACCGGCCACATCGGGCAGGTGAAGTTTCTTTATTCCGAACTCGGCCTGATCGACGCAAAGGCCGATTCCGCCACGCGCAAGCGCCAGCTCGCCGAGGTGATCACCGGCCGCAAGAACGGCCGCCTCCCGCGCACCATCGTCAACCGGATCTGGCAGCGCTTCCTGGGCTACGGCCTCGTCGAGCCCGTCGACGAGATGGACAAGCCCGCGTGGTCACCCGAGCTGATCGACTGGCTCGCGGAGGACCTCGCCGCCCACGGCTACAATCTCCGCCACACGATGGCGCGCATCCTGACCTCGCGCGCGTACCAGCTCCCCGCGGTCAACGTCGGCGAGACCGAGGAGAACTTTATCTTCCGCGGGCCGGCGGTGAAACGGCTCAGCGCGGAACAGTTTTCCGATGCGCTCATGACGCTGTCCGGTCTGAACTACCCGAGGGCCGATGCGAAATTGAACCGCGCGGTCGTCCTCCAGCGCACGAAACCGGAAAAGCTTCCGCTCGACCCCCGCTGGATCTGGACGACGCCGAACGCGCAGGTGAAGGCGAAGCCGACCGCGGTGGTCTTCAAGCGCGTCGTGACGCTCGCCGCGCCGCCCACCGAGGCGATGCTCACGATCGCGGCGGACAACAGCTACTCCGTCTCGATCAACGGCAAGGTCGCCGCCAACTCGTCGAAGCGCACGAGCACCGGCGTCGACACCTACGACGTGAAGGCGAACCTCAAGGTCGGCGAAAACACGGTCCTCGTCACCGCGGTGAATCTCGCGCTCGACGGGGTTTCGCCCGTGCCGCCGCCGGCCGTCGGGCCCAACGGCGCGGCGCTCCCGTCCGATCCTGCCGCGCCGCTGCTGGAATTTCCCCACGACTTGGACAATCCCGCCGGCCTGATTCTCTACGCCCGCGTACGGGCGGGCGCCGAGGTGATGGACTTTGTCTCCGACCGCTCGTGGACGGCCTCGATCCGCAAGCAGGAGGTCGGTCCCGCGGTCGAACTCGGTGGCGTCGATCTCGAGCCCTGGCGGGTGGGGTCGCAGTTCCTCGAACTCGCGGCCTCGCGCCCCGAAGGCCTCCCGGTCCAGCGCGCCGCGTTGGTCGCGGCCGATCCGCTCATGGCGGCGCTCGGCCGGCCCAACCGCGAGCAGGTCGTGACGGTGCGTCAGGGCACGGCCACGACCCTGCAGGCCCTCGAACTCACCAACGGTAGCACGCTCGCCGCCCTGCTCAAGCGGGGCGCGGACAAGCTCCTCGCCACGCCTCCGCCCACACCCGGCGCGCTCGTCACCTCGCTCTACCTGCAGGCGCTCTGCCGTCCGCCGACCAAGGCCGAGCTGTCCGCCGCCGAGCCGCTCGTCGGCTCGCCCGTCACCTCCGAGGGCATCCAGGATCTGCTCTGGGCGCTCGCGATGCTGCCCGAATTCCAACTGATCTACTGAGCCGCGTTTCCCTTTTCCCTTTCGACCGTCATGAACCTTTCCCGTCTCGCCGCCCAACACGCCTACCGTCAGGTTAATCCGGATACGTGGTCGCGCCGCGATTTTTTGAAGACCGCGTCGGCCGCGACCCTCGCCGCGCTGGCGGCGGGGGCGCCGCGCTCGCTCTTCGCCGCCGGGGAGCTGGAGAAGATTGCGCCGACCGCGGACCGCGTGATCGTCCTCTGGATGGCGGGCGGCATGGCGCACACGGAGACCTTCGATCCCAAGCGCTACACGCCGTACACGGCCGGGCTCAACCCCAACGAAGTGCTGAGCACCTTCCCGTCGATCCCGACCGCGGTGGACGGGGTGCGTTTCTCCGCGGGGCTCGAAAATCTTGCGAAGGTGATGGACCGGGCGACGCTCATCCGCGGCATGCAGGCGGCGGACCTCGGGTTCATCCTGCACTCGCGGCATCAGTTCAACTGGCACACGGGCTACGTGCCGCCGCAGACCGTGGCCGCGCCGCATCTCGGCGCCTGGATCGCGCGCACGCTCGGACCGCTCGACCCCGCGATGCCGGCCTTCATCAACATCGGCCAGCGCTTCGACCTCGGTGAGGGCGAGGAGCTCAAGGCCTTCACGACTGCGGGGTTCCTGGGCAGCGAATACGGGCCGTTCAACGTCGCGTTTCCCGAGCAGGCGGCCGACGCGGTGCGTCCGCCGGCGGGGATGAGCCCGGGACGGTTCGAGAACCGCGAGGCGTTTTACCGGAAGCTTCTCGACGCGAGCCCGGTCGGCCGCGAGGGCAGCGGCTACCAGAAGGAGTCGCTCCTGCGCTCGATGGACAACGCCCACCGCCTCCTTAGTTCGCCCGCGGCGAAGGCCTTCGATCTCGCGCTGGAGCCGCTGGAGCGCACGAAGAAATATTTCCCGGCCTTCGAGCCCGGCATGCGCTTCGACGCGCCGCGCGACCGTTTCGGCGCGAAGTACGAGGAGAGCATGGTCGGTCGCTTCGGGCTCGGCTGCCTGCTCGCGCGGCGGCTGTGCGAGGCGGGCGCGCGGTACATCGAGGTGACGACGGAATACATTCCGTTTCTCAACTGGGACACGCACGAGAACGGCCACGCGCGCCTCGTCGGCATGAAGCAGATGATCGACGCGCCCGTCGCGCAGCTCGTGCGCGACCTCGATGAGCGTGGGCTGCTCGACCGCACGCTCGTGGTCGTCGCGAGCGAGTTCAGCCGCGACATGATGCTGGAGGGCAAACCGGAAAAGGCCGTGAAGGACCAGGTCACGGTGCCGACCGTGATCAACGACGAGAAATTTTACGGCATGCACCGTCACTTCACCGCGGCGGGCAGCGTGCTGTTGTTTGGCGGCGGCGTGAAACGCGGCTACGTCCACGGGCTGACCGCCGACGAGCGCCCCTGCCGGACCATCAAGGACCCGGTCACGATCCCCGATCTCCATGCGAGCATCTACCGCGCGGTGGGCATTCCCCCGAACCACGGTTACGACGTGGAGAAGCGGCCGTTCTACGTGACGTCCGACGGGAAGGGCAAGGCGGTGCGGGAGCTGTTTGCGAAGGGGGTGTGAGGCAGACGAAGCATTCCGGGCGTAGCGCGGTCAACCTGACCGCGCTGCTCGCTTGCGTCGCGTTTTTCCAACCAGCACGGTCAGGTTGACCGTGCTACGTCAGCCGCCCGCCGCGCGCGCTCCGCCCGCGGAATCTTCCGCAGGCGCCAGCGCTGCGCGGAATTGACGATGAAGCCCGGGCAGCGCGCGGTCCCGCAGCGGCACGGGTGGAGCGGCCATTCGACGAACGCAAAACCGTAGTCGAACGAGAGTTCCTCGCCCGCCGCGATGTCGCGCCGGGCGATGATCCACACCCGGCCCCGGATCACGTCGATGCGGCAATTGGGCGCGCAGGAGTGGTTGATCAGGCGCGCGAGGTTGCGACGGGTCCGGCCGTCGAGGTCATGCGTTTTGGTCAGGTCGAAGATGTACACGCTGCCGTCGCCGCCGCGGCGCAGGCGGGCGAGGCGCGCGGCCTCGCGGCGTTTCGCCTCCGCCTTGGTGATCCGCTCGCCGGTGTACTCTATCACGTGCGTGCCATCGGGGATCGCTTCGCGCGCATAGACGCCGAGCCCGTGGATGGCCGATTGGGCGGCGGTGATCCAGCGGTGCGCCGGAGCCCGGCGGGAGGAGGGGAGGGAGGGCTTGGTTTTCAGAGGAGGGCGAAAGGTGCGGGCTTTGCCCGATCTCTCAACCCTCAACTGCCCCCTTCCGCCATTCGTCGCTAACGGCTTGGCGTTTGGGCCGACTTCGCCCACGTTGCGCGCCATCAGTTCCCATTCCGCATGAACGTTTCCTTCCTTCGCCCCGCGCTTTGCGCGCTTTTCGCCCTGACCTCGACCGCGCTGCTGAGCGCCGCCGACGCCCCGTCCGCCCCCGTGAAGGTCGACGGTTTCTCCTACGTCAAGACAGTCGGCGCCATCTCGGAGTACAAGCTCGACGCCAACGGCCTCGCCGTCCTGCTTCTCCCCGAGCACTCCGCGCCCGTCGTGACCTTCATGGTCACGTATCGCGTCGGCTCGCGCAACGAGGTCACCGGCACCACCGGGGCGACGCACCTCCTCGAGCACCTCATGTTCAAGGGCTCGGACGCCTTCAACGACAAGAAGGGCAACAGCGTGAAGCAGTTCCTCGAGACCGTCGGCGGCAACTACAACGCCACCACCTACCTCGACCGCACCAACTACTACGCCGAGATCGGCAACGAGCACCTCGAGGGCTACATGGCCATCGAGGCCGACCGCATGCGCAACCTCTGGCTCCGCGAGGACGACCGCCGCCCCGAGATGACCGTCGTGCGCAACGAGTTTGAGCGCGGCGAGAACGACCCGATCGAGGCGCTGGACAAGGAGATCACCGCCACCGCTTTTGTAGCCCACCCCTACAACCACCCGACGATCGGCTGGCGGTCCGACCCCGCGCCGCGTGGTCGTCCGCCGCGCCGGCGAACTCGGCGTCGTCGGCATCGCCTACAAGACCCCCGCCGCCACCCATCCCGATATCCCGGCCCTCAATGTGCTTTCCAGCATCCTGTCCTCGGGCAAGACCAGCCGTTTCTACCGCGCGCTCACCGACAAGAACCTCACCCTGGGCGTCACCGCCGGTACCGGCTACTTCCACGATCCCTCGCTGCTCAACATCTACGCCAATCTCGCCCCCGGGGCAACGCACGAACAGGTCGAAAAAATCCTCATCGCGGAGGTGGACCGCCTGAAGGCCGAAGGCGTGACCGACGCCGAGGTCGCCACCGCCCTCGGCAAGATCAAGGCCGCCACCGCGTATAAACGCGATGGATACTTCTCCATCGCCGGCAACCTTAACGAGGACATCGCCGCCGGCGACTGGACGCTCTACTACACGCTCGACGCCGCGACCGCCCGGGTCACCGCCGCCGACGTGAAGCGCGTCGCCAACCAGTACCTCGACATCAACCAGAGCGTGACCGGCTGGTTCATCCCGCTGGCCCCGCCCGCCGAACCCGCCGCCGAGCCGAAGAAATAACCCGCGATCCCTCCGAACTTCCCTCGCCATGAACACCCTTTTCCGTTCTCCGCTTTCCGCCCTCCGCGTCCTCCCGTTCGTTCTCGGTGCGGTCGCCGCCCTCACTGCCTCCGCCCAGGTCGCCAGGAACGCCGTGCGCCAGTCCGTGGGCGGCATCGATCTCGTCGTCATGAAGACCGGCGTGCAGGAGGTCGTCACCATCCGCGGCTCGCTCGCCGCCGGTGACAGCCTCAGCCCCGACACCAACCCCGCGCTCGCCGACCTCACCGGCGGCATGTTGGACAAGGGCACGACGAAACACGACAAGTACGCCATCGCGCAGCTCCTCGGCGATGTCGGTGCGAACATCTCCTTCAGCACCGGCCCGAGTTCCCTCAACATCAATGGCAAGTGCCTCAAGAAGGACCTGCCGCTCGTCATCAGCCTCATCGCCGAGCAGCTCCGCACCCCGGCCTTCTCGCCGGAGGAGTTTGCGAAGCTCAAGAAGCAGTTCGCCGGCCAGTACCGCCGGCAGCTCGACGACACCGATTTCCGGGCGGACGACGCTTACACCCGCGCCATCTATCCCGCCGGGCACCCCAACCGCCAGGCCCCCGGCCCCGAGCTCCTCGCCGGCGCGGAAAAGACCACGCTCGACGACGTGAAGGCCTTCTACGCGAAATACTACGGCCCCGTCACCCTCCGCCTCGTGCTCGTCGGCGACGTCGATCCGGCCGCCGCCCAAGGCGAGGTCGCGAAGGGCTTCGCCGGCTGGACGGGCGGAGACAAGGCGCCCAAGCCCGCGCCCGCCAGGGCCGGTGGCGTCGACGCCGCCCGCGACCAGAATGTCTTCATGCCCGAAAAGACCAACGTCAGCGTCGTCTGGGGCCAGCCCACCGGCCTGCGTTATGCCGATACGGATACGCTCGCCCTCCGGGTTGGCACCGCCGCCCTCGGCAGCGGTTTCACCGGCCGCCTCATGGCCAACGTCCGCGACAAGGAGGGCCTCACCTACGGCATCGGCTCCTATGTCGCCGGCGACACGTTTGTGGACGGCGACTGGCGCATCCAGGGCAACTTCGCCCCCGCCATGCTCGAGAAGGGCATCGAATCCACCAAGCGGCAGCTCACCGAGTGGTATAAAAATGGTATAACCGATGCCGAGCTTGCCCAGCGCAAGACCGGCATGGCGGGCACCTACAAGGTCGGCCTTTCCACCACCGCCGGTATGGCGGGCACGATCCTTGCCACCCTGAACCGTGAGCTCGATCTCGCCTTTATCGACACCTATCCCGCCCGCGTGGGGGCGCTTACGAAAGAGCAGGTCAACGGTGCGATCAAGAAGCACCTGGACCCGGAGAAGATGGTCATCATCAAGGCGGGCACCGTCCCGGGGGCGAAGTAACGCGGCCGGGGCCGGCGTGGGGCAAGGGGTTTGCTTTTGACGCCGCCCGGCGTCCTGCCCCACCGTCCCGCCCGCACCTTGAAAGACGTCGACCTCTCTCCTCTGTCCAAAGCCTGGGCCTCCCTCTGGAGCCTGATCCAGCCGCTGTTTGCGGAACACGCCTTCCTGACGATCGTCTGTGCCTTCTTTGCGGTGCTGATGACGCTCAGCTTCTACCGCTTTCTGAAAGGCATCAGCCCGGCGCTGGTGGTGTTTATTTTGGCGCTGATTTTTGGGATGCTCTTTCTGCACTGGACCTACACGCGCACGGAGCCGGCTTTCCTCAAGCCGGTGATCGACTTCGTCGCCCCCTTCTTCCCGAGCGCGCCCACGTATCCGGACGGCAAGCCGAAGCCGGCCACGCCCCCACCCAAGGCCGCGCCGAAACCTGCGCCGGCGAAGCACTGAGGCGGAACGGGTCCGGCGGCTACTGCACCGCGGCCGGGGCCGGAGCGGGCGCGGCGTACTCGTTCATGCGCTTCAGTTGTTTCTCCAGAAACGTGAGGTCGGTGAACGGATCGCCGCCGAAGCGGGCCCAGTAGACGCGGCCCTCCTTGTCGATCAGCGAGGTCGAGTGGAGCTCGATCTCCTCGAAGTCGTCGTAGGAGCGGAAGCGCCGCGCGTTGGCGTGGTCGGTGTCGCTCAGGAGGCGCACGGCGGCGCCGTTGAGGCCCTTGATCGCGGCGGCCTCGGGGTCGGCCGGCGCGCTGCTCACCGCGAGCACGACGGTGTCGAGCTTGTCCCAGGCGGATTTTTTGCCCGCGAGCGACTGGAGCTGCTCCATGCAATGCGGGCACTCGCTGCCGAGGTAGTAGACGAGGATCACGTTCTTCCCGCGGTAGGAGGCGAGCGTGACGGTCTGGCCGCTGGCGTCGCGCACGTCGAGGGCGGGGGCGGCGTAGGGCTCCCATTTGCCGGGGCCGAAGCCGTCGAGGGGGACCTTGGCGTAGTTGCGCTGCGGCCTCGGCGTCGTCTCGCGCGGCTCGGCGGTCACGCCGGTGGCGCGGGCGAGCTCGATCGGCTTGAGGCCGGCGTCGGCGTTGCGGGTGACGAAGAGCAGGCGCCCCAGGGCATCGGCGGCCTTGGCGCGGTCGTTCATGGCGGTGTGGGCGCGGACGAGGCCGGAGAGGGCGAAGAGGTCGTTCTTCACGAGGTCGAGGGCCCTCTGGTAGGCCTGCACGGCGAGCAGCGGGCTCTGGGCCTCCAGATAGGCTTCGCCGAGCGCGGTGTAGAGGACCTCTGGATACAGAGGCGGGTCGGCGTACTCGCGCTGCATGACGAATTCCTTTTCCGCGGCCTCCGCGAGCAGGCCGAGGCCCACGAGGGTCTCGCCCCGGGCGAGCGCGAGCCGGGCGCGGAGCTCGAGGGCCTGGAGGGCGTGGATGCGCTTGAGCGTGCCGTCGGAGTCGGCGTCCTTCTGGAGCTTGGCGTGCGCCTCGATGCTTTTTTGCGCCAGCACGGGGTCGCGCCGGCCGAAGTGCGCGCGGGCCTCGACGTAGGCCCGGTTCATCCGGTCCTCGGCAATCTCGCGCCACGGGATGGTGCCGGCCTTGAGGAGCTGGTCCCACTGCTGGAATTTCAACAGGCCGCGGGCGACGCTGCGGATGCCCTGCGAGTGGGTGCTGTAGAGGTTGTCGCGGTTGCCCTGCGGGTCCAGCGGGGCGTCGATCATCTGGCGCGCGCCGGCCAGCGCGGCCGCGGCCATGCCGAGCTGTTCCTGGATGTAGGACAGGTAGGCGCGGTTGTGGCCGTAGTTCCAATTGTCATACGTGAAGGTGAGCGTGTCCTGCATGTACCGCTTCTCCACCCGCGTGGCGGCGTCCATCGAGAGCGCGGCCTCGTCCCACATGCCGACGATGCTGTAGATGTGACCCGGCATGTGCTGCGCGTGGCCGATGCCCGGCACCTGCTCGGTGTAGACGCGGCAGCTCTCGAGCGCCTGCTCGGGCTCATGGTAGTCCCAGTTGTGGATGCGGTAGTGGTGCGCCCCCGGGTGGTTCGGCTGGTGCGCGAGGATCTCGCGGATGATCAGCTCCGTGCCGTAGCGGTTGTCGCCCATGTTCGCGAGGGCGAGGTAGGCGCGCGCCTCCATGTCGTCGGGATATTTCACGCAGAGGGTTTCGAGGCGCTTGATGTGCTCGAGGTCGCGGCGCGAGTAGCGGTCGCTGCCGGCTTCGCCCGACACGGGCTTCACGAGATCGGGTAGGAGGATGACCTCCCACGCCTCGATATAGAGGCGTTCGCGCTCGGTGAGCGCAGCCTTGCGCTTCACCGCCTCGCGCAGGAAATCCGCCGCGCGGGTCTTGCCGCTGGCGTCGCGGGCCTCGGTCGCGAGCGCGAGGCCCCAGTAGGCCATGGCGTTGCCGGGCTCGATCTTCAGGCACCAGCGAAACGCGCGCTCGGCGTCGTAGTAGTCGAAGGAGTGGAGCAGGGCATTGCCCTGGTCGAACCACTGCTGGACCTCGGGGTTCTTCGTCGTGATGGGAAACGGCGCGCGGCCGATGCCGGGCATCGCCCACGGTTTCTGACGCGGACCGGAGTCGAAGGCGTCGCCGTGCGCCGAGTGGCCGAGGCGGATTTTCGCGGACGGGCCCGCGCCGGCGCTCTCGGCGGTCGGTGCGGAGGCGGGTGTCTGGCCGACGGCGCTGGCGGCGCCGACGAGGACAGCGAATGCAGCGGTCAGGAGCCGATCGCGAGAGCGGTATTTCGGATTCATGGGGAGGGGTTGGGGGACGTCGTGGGCCGGCTAGTCCTCGAGGCTGATGGATTTGGTCGCGGGCGCGGCGGGCTTGGCGGCGGGCCACGGCGCGCCGGAGTCGATCCACGTCCGGAGCAGTGCGATCTCGGCGGCGGTGAGCGCGGGATATTTTTCGCGGCGATCGAGCGGCGGCATCTCCAGATCCTCGATCTTGTCGGTGACGTAGTGGATCAGCGTGCTGGCGTCGGCGTGGCCGGGCGCGATGGCGGGCTCGCCGCTCGCGCCGCCCTTGAGCAGCGCCTCGCGCGAGACCAGGGCGAATCTGCCCCGCGATTTCTCCGGGTTGTGGCAGCCCACGCACGAGCGTTCGAAGATCGGCTGGATGTCGCGGGTGAAATCGACGGCCGCGGTCGTGGTCTGCGTGGGATTGGCGGCGGGAGCCGAGGCGGCCGGTGCGGGGGCCGCGGCATTTTTCGCGCGCTTCGCCGCGGGGGAATTCGCATACGCCGCCATCATCTCGCGCGCGGTCGGGGCCGGCGCGGCCGGCGGCACGGGGTCGAGCGTGAAGAGCAGCGCCATCGCGGCCCACGCGGTCCCTCCGGAGGAGATCCACTGGTCCTTGCCGTGGGGAAACTTGCCGTCGAAGTGCGGCTGAAACGGCCAGGCGCGGCTCTTCACCCACCATGAGCCGTCCTCGAACTGCGTGCGCAGCAGATAGGCCACGCCACGCTGATAGATCGCGTCGTCCGGTTTCATCCCGGCCGCCTCGTGCAGGGCGTAGAGGGAAACGCCGGTCGCCCACGCGTCGCTGGCGAGGCCGGGCAACTGCGCCCAGCCACCGTCGGGGCGCTGCAGGGCAAGCAGGCGTTCGACGGACTTGGCGCGGTCGCCCATCGGCGCGCCGGCCCAGTGGAGGCCGAGCAGTTGAAAGACCGTGTCGTTGTGCGTCGCGGGCACCTGGGCGGCGAGCCAGCGCGCCGCCCGGGCCTGGGCCGCGGCGGTCTCGCGCCGGAGGGCGGCGGGCGGGTAGTCCCGCAGCGGAAGCGTGGCCCACGCGGTGCCGACGATGACGCCGTCCTCCATCGGCGGCCGGCGGTCGAAGGCCGCCCAGTTGCCGGCGGGCTGCTGCACGCGGAGGAGGTAGCGGACGAGGGCGTCGGTCGTGTCGTCCGGTGCGTAGCGCGCCGCGTGCAGGCCGAAGAACCCGTAGCCCAGGCTCACGACCGGGTCGGGCACGGGGTCCGTCATCTGCCGGGCGCTTTCGGCGGCGGCGTTCCACCGCGCGGTCAGCACCTCGTGCTGGCGGCCCTCGACCGCGTCGTTCACGCGGAAGCCGCGGACCCGGGCCAGCTCGAAGGCGACCCCCGGCAGGTCCTGCTGGTGGCACGAGGTGCATTTCGAACGCTGCACAAAGGCGTTTTCCAGAAACGTGTCCGATCCGCGCGCGAGGAGATCGAGGGTGGGCTGGAGCCGTTCGCGGACGAGCGCGGCGCGGGCCGCCGGGGTGGCGGGCACGGGGCGGTCGGGGATCTGCCGGACGCGGACGGCCTCGGGCGATTTCGCGCCGGCCTCACGAAGGAAGCGGACGAGCGGGGTGTCGGGGCCGTTGCGCTCGGCCAACGCGAGCGCGGTCGCACCGGCATCGTTGGCCTCGTTCACGTCGATCCCCTTGGCGAGGAGGGCGCGGGCCACGGCGGGGTCGCCGGGGTCGTTGTAGGCCGCCCAGACCATCGGTGGCGTCCCGTGGCCGCGGGGCGAACGCCGTTTCAAGTCCGCCCCATGCCCGATCAGGAACTGCGCGACCTCGGGGTGCCCGCCGTAGAGGGCGATGTTCAGGGCGTGACCCGTGAAACGATCATCATAGTTGGGGTCGCCACCCCGCTCCAGGAGCAGGCGCACGGCGTCGAGGTTGCCCCGCCACGCGGCGGTGGACAGGGCGGCGGAGGCCGCCTGGGGGTTCTTCGCCGCACCCTGTGCGACGAGCAGATCGAAGGTCCGCCGGTCCCCGGCCTGGGTGGCGCGGTCGAGGATGAGCTCGGTGTCCGGCCGCTTGACGGCGTGTACATCCGCGCCCGCCTCCAGGAGGAGCTTCGCGGCCTCAAAGGATTCGGCGTGCGACACTGCGGCGATGAGGGGCGTGTTTTTCGATTTGGCGGCGGCGTTGGGATTGGCGCCCCGCGCGAGCAACAGGCGGACGATTTCGGGATGGCCGGCGCCGTAGAGGAGGGGAGTGGCCTCGGCGGTGTTTTTGGCGTCCACCTCGGACCCGGCCGCGAGCAGCGTGCGCACGGCGGCGACATCGTGGTTGAGCGCGGCGAGGTGGAGGGGGGTGTTGCCGTCGGCGTCGCGGGCCGCGGGCTGGGCCGGGGCGCTCGCGAGCGCGCCGAGTCCGACGGCGGTGAGGAACAGCAACCGGTGCAGCGAGGTAGTCATCGTGGTGGGACGGGAGGAGACCCGGTCCGGTCGCCGGGTGGGGTGCGACTACCGAGTCGCCGAAGCGCTCGGAAGGCCGGTGGCGACCGTGGGACGGGCAGCGAGGGTGCAGGGATAGTGCCAAACCGTTGCCCGCCCGCGAGCTTATTGCCGGGGCGGGGCTGCTTTTCACATGGCTTCGCCGTTGACGCAGGGGGCGCGGGGCCGTGCGATGCGCGCCTGCCGCATGAGCGAGTCCTCCGAACTGCCGCTGTTTCACGTCGTCGGGTTTTCCGGCCATCGGTCCGTCGAAAACCCCGCCGGGGTGGCCCGTGCGATCACCGGGGCCCTGGAATCGCTGCGGCGGGAGGCCCCCGGCGAATGGCTGGCCCTCTCATCGGTGGCGGACGGCAGCGACCAGATGTTCGTGGCGCAGGCCCGGGCGCTCGGCCTGTCGTGGCACGCGATCCTGCCGCTGCCGAAGGCGGAGTTTTCGAAGGATTTTTCCGCGGCGGACTGGAACGCCGTGGAGACCATGCTCACCCACGCCGAGCACGTGCGCGTGATCACGGAAAACGGCACGCGGGAGGACGCCTACCTCGACTGCGGCATGGAGACCGTGAATGGCGCCGATGTCCTCCTCGCCGTCTGGGACGGCCAGCCGGCGCGGGGGAAGGGCGGCACGGCCGACGTGGTCGGCTACGCCAAGTCCCTGGGCAAGGCCGTGATCGTGATCGACGCCGTCACGCTGGAGGTGCGCCGGGAGAATTTCGACAAGCTGGAGCGCACCGACAAGACCCTCGCCAACCTGAACAAGCTCCCGGTCGCATCCACCGGCTGGGGCGACAATCCCTTTCGGGCGCCCGGGCACATCTTCGCCTTTCAGCAGAAGTGCGACTTTGCCGCGAGCCACGGGGCTCCGCAATTTCGCCGCCTGATCGTGCTGACAGTGCTCCTGCACGTGATCGCCACCCTCATTGCGGCGGGTTCGCTGTCCTATGGTCTGCACCTGACGGCCATCCCTTGGATCAAGCTGCTCTGCCTCGTCGGGGCCCTGGGGGTGGCGCTCGTGCTGCGCCACCATCATCATTCGCACGGCAGCTGGGTGCGCTGCCGGCTCGCCGCTGAATTCTGCCGGTCGGCCCTGGCGACGTGGGGCCTGCCGCGCGCCGCGCCGCTCTTCGAGGATCTCGACCTGCCGGGGGTGCGCGGCCTCACGCGTTCGCTGCACATCCTGCACAGCCGGTCAGCCAGCGCGCAACCGGTGCCGATGGATGAGTTTCGCCGGATTTACCTGGAGAAGCGCATCGACGACCAACTCGCCTACTACCGGAAGCAGGAAGCGCGGGCGCTGCCGCTGTTCGGCCGCCTGAAGATGGGTTTCTGGATCGCTACGATGCTGGCGATCGCCTGTACGGCGGCCTACGCGGTGTGCCACACCGGTCACTTCGAGGTCTCGCCCAGCGTCGAGACGACGGTGTTTTATTTCCTGCCGATCTCGCTGCCGGTGATCGCCGCCTCGTTCATCTCGCTCATCTCGATCAACGACCTCCAGCGCCGCGTGGCGCGGTTCCGGGAGATGCAGGTGATGCTCGAGGACAGCCGCAAGCGGGTGACGTTCTGCCAGACGTGGAACAGCCTTGAGCGGATCGTGCTGAAGACCGAGAGCGCCCTGCTGCAGGAGGTGCTCGAGTGGCACTCGATCACGAGCTTTGCGGAGTCGCACTGAGGCGCACCGCGGTGCCTGAAAATGGTCCGGGGCGATGGGATCGCTCCCATCGCCCCGGTGTGGTTTGCTTGGTTGTCAGGCGGCGGCTTGGCGCCGCAGCTTCCGCGGCATCAGCCGGCGGAACGCCCCGGAGAGGCGTCCCGTGGCGCGCGCCCACGGACTTGACGGGGACCCCGGTGATGCGCCGGTGAACGCGGGCTCCGGGAGATTGTCGCTGGGGGCCGCATGGAAATTTTCGATTTCGTACGCAGTCACAAACGCCACTCCGGAGACCATGCCGGGATGCACCACCTGCAGGTATCGTGTGTTGTGTTTCATGATCAGATGGAGGCGGCCGGCGGACATCGCCCGTCACCTCCCGACTGAGCACGAAACGGCAAAGAACCCCGGTACCGTAGCACGCTGCGGGCCACGTGCCAAGGGGCGGAAAGAAACGTTCCGGTTACTTGCCGAGCTTCTTCAGGGCTTTGTTAATCTTTTCCAGGTCGCAGACTTCCGGATTGTACTCCGGTCCCAGCCACTCGATCCATTCGCGGCCGAGCTCCGTGTGCGGCTCCTTGATGCAGGCGAGCATGTCGTGAAAGGCCTCGAGCCCGCCGCAGTCCTCCGGCGGCCCCGCCCGCTCGCCGCCGACGCACATCGGGAAGGCCACACCTTTTTCCAGCGGCCCGCTCTTCTCGACCTTGATCTCGACCTGCCAGCCTTCGCCAAAGTGATAGCCGTACGTGAAGCGCCCGCGGTGCTCCAGATCGAGGTCGGCGAGCGTGACGTCGCGGTCGTCCTCGATCGAGAGCTCCTCGCGCTTGAGCGGGTTGCCGAAGCGGAGGTCGTCAAGATTGAAGGCGTGGGTCTGGTAGTCGAACCAGTCGAAGGCGACCTGGATCGTGTCGTGCAGGCGCGAGAGCCACATCGACTCGCGCACGAGCAGCCGCCGCCAGATGACCGGACGGCAGCCGACGACGTTCATGCGCAGCGAAAAGACGCGTTCGGACGGCTTCTTCTTGAGGGGGGAGCCCTTGCCTTCGTGGAGACCGATCATGGAAGGCAGGGAGTTGAACGCCGGGGGGGCGCGCAGGCAAGCGAGAGTCGGCCCCGCCGGTTTTGTAGGGCGTCTGTCTTGCAGACGCCGTTTGGGTGTGGTCGGACCAAGGCGTCTGCAAGACAGACGCCCTACAAGCTAATCGCCTCAGAACCGGTACGCCGCGCTCACGCCGAGCTGGCGCGGGTCGGCGCGGTTCTCGTAGCGCGTCTCGACGTAGTCCGGATCCTCGTTGCCGAAGAAATAGACACGTTTGTCATAGCGCTGGTCGAACACGTTGCGGCCCCAGACGGTAAACGTCCACCGCTGCCACGTGTAGCCGAGGCTGGCGTTGACGATGCGGAAGGCGCGGCGGGCCTCGTTCTGGTTGTTGGAGTCGAGCTGGGAGGCGCGGGCGACGAGCTCGGCGTTGGCGAAGAACCCCGAGGCGTCGCGGTAACGCGTGCCGAAGGTGTAGCCGTAACGCGGGGTGTTGGCGAGGCGCCGGCCGCCGCCGGTGCTGCCGTTGGTCAGGGTGAACGGGTCGAGGCCGGACGCCATCTGCGAGACCGTCGCGTGGAGCGAAAGCTCCTTCGTGACCGCGTAGGCGGCGGAGGCCTCGAGGCCCGAGACGTGGGCGCGGTGGGCGTTGGCGGTGAAGAAGCGGTAGCTGCCGCCGAAGCCGGCGGAGTCGCGCACCTGCGTGTCGCGGCGGTCGAGGTAGAACGCCGTGAGCTCGCCGGTGAGGGCGTGGTCGAGCCAGTTGCCGCGGATGCCGGCCTCATAGTTCCACAGCGTCTCGGTGTCGTAGGTGAGCGGGTCGGCGGGCGGGCTGATGCGCGCGTCGATGTTGATGCCGCCGGCCTTGTAGCCGCGCGTCGCGGACACGAAGAGGAGCTGGTTCGCGGTCAGGTCGTGCTCGACGGTGACCTTGCCGCCGAAGAGCGTATCCGAGAAATCGGGACGGAACGTCACCTCGGGATCGAAGGTGTTCCGGGGCATGCGGAAACGGGTCTTGGTGCCGCGGCCGTCGAGGTCGACGGTCTCGGTGCGCAGGCCGGCGACGAGGCGGGTGCCGGGCGCGAGGTCGTGCGCGGCCTGGCCGAAGAGCGCGACGTTGTCGGCATTGTAGCGCGTGCGGAGGCCCCGGATGTTGGCGGGGTCGGAGTCGGTGTAGGCGGTCGTTTCGCGCAGGTTCGAGAGAAACGCGCCGAGCGTCCAACGGTCGATCCAGCCGAGGGCGCCGCGGGTGAGCGTGGAGTCGAGACGGAGTTCCTCGCTGAGGGTCGTGCGGCGGCGGGTCAGGTCGCTGAACCCCATGTACGAGGCGGCGGTCCAGTCATCGTCGTACGCGTAGCGGGAATCGACGCGGCTCACGCTGGTGACCGAGGTGAGGCGGGCGCCCGGCAGGCCGGTGAACGTGGCGCGCAGGCTCGCGGCGCGGGAGCGCTGGTCGTCGCGGCCGGGCTGGTCGCTGTAGGTGTACTTGCCGTTGTTGTTCAGCGCGAACTCGTCGTAGCCGTTGTGCAAATCTGAATACAGCAGCGTGCTCTCGAGCCGCAGCTCGCGGGTGGGGTTGGCGGTGAGACGGAGGCGGGCGTTGAACTCGTCGCGGGCGTTGGTGTCGCGGTGGAGGGTGACGTTGCGCCGGAAGCCGTCGCTGTTGCTCTGGTGGACCGCGAGGCGGGCCATGAACTGCTCCGGGTTTTTCACGGAGAGCGGGCCGCCGACGGCGAAGCCGCCCTCGCGCAGGTCGTCGCCGCCCGCTCCCGCCTCGACCGCGCCGGTCCAGAACGGGGTGGGGGCGTTGGTGAGGAGACGCACGACGCCGCCCGCAGCGTTGGCGCCAAACGCCCCGGCCTGCGGGCCGCGCAGCACCTCGACCTGCCGCACGTCAAACGTGCCGCCGAGCGTGCCGAGGCCGGTGAAGTCGAGGTCGTCGACCAGGAAGCGCACGGTCGAGTCGGGCGTCTCGCCCTCGAACTGCGAGTTTTCGCCGATGCCGCGGATCTGGAAATACCGCGGGCGCGACGTGCCGCCGGTGAACGTGAGGTTCGGGATCGCGTCGGTGAGGTCGCCGAAGTGTTTCACCGACCCGGCGCGCAGCGCCTCGGTGTCGAACACGGTGACGCTGGCCGGGATGCGCGCGAGGGGCGATTCCCAGAGGTCGCTCGTGACGAGGACAGGCGAGAGTTTTACGGTTTCCGCGGGCGGCGTGGCGGCGGCGGGCTGCGCGTGCGCAGGGGAACTGGCGGCCAGCGTGGCGGCGAGGAGGAGGAGGCAGTGCGGGATTTTCATGGTGGCTGTGATGCCCGCCCCAAACGAAACTCCCGGCAGAAGGGGCGCCGTGCGCCCCAAGAATAGGCGCGGTTGCGGCGCCTGCTGTTTCCTTCGTCGGCATGATCCGTTCAGGTTCGAAGGGTCCAGCGGCCGAGCGTGCCGCAATCTCAGTCCTCCGCGGAGGACACCCCTACAGGCACGCGCACCAAACGTCGCGGCCCCGTCCGGTGCAAGCGGAATTTTTTTCAAACCGCCGACGGCGACGGCGGATTTTCGTCCGCCGCTGGTCGTTAAGCCACGTCCGAACGGCACCTACGGTTACCCGCGATTAACAAAAATGTAATGATTTTAAATTAAACCCAACGCCCTTTGCGCCGTCACAGGCCCGACCGCATCACATGCCAGATTCGTTCCTACCATCCTGCTTCTTCCGCCGGGCCCTCGCCCTGGCCTGCCTCGGATTGCTGGCGCTTGTCCAGGTCTCGGCCGAGCCGGTCATTACGGAGTTCATGGCGTCGAACACCGCCACGCTGCAGGATGAGGACGGGGCCTACTCGGACTGGGTGGAGATCTACAATCCGGATGGCGCGCCCGTGGACCTGGCCGGCTGGTATCTGACCGATTCCGCCGCCAACAAGACCAAGTGGCGCTTCCCCGCGGTCACGCTGCCCGCCGGCGGCTACCTCGTGGTCTGGGCCTCCAACAAGGACCGCCGCGACCCCGGCGGGCCGCTGCACACCAATTTCGCGCTCAGCGCCGGCGGCGAGCCCAGCCGCTTAGTGAGAATCCGGAAACTGGATACTTCCGCGAGCCCACGCCCGGCGCCGCCAACGGACCCCTGCGCCTGCTGGAGACCGTCGCCCTGTCGCGGGCGCCCGGGCCGTTTGCCGAGACCTTCGCGCTCGACCTCAGCGGGGCCGGCGCCGGCCAGAAGATCCGCTACGTGCTCGCCGCCGCCTCCGCCGCCGGGGCCGCCGTGCCGGAGCCCGATGCGGCCTCGCCCGAGTACACCGGGCCGCTGACCATCGCGTCGTCGGTGATCGTGCGCGCCGCGGTGTTTTCCGCCGACGACTCGGTGCACGGCGTCGCCTCGACCGCGCACTACCTGAAGCTCGGGACCGAGGTCGCGGGCTTCGCCAGCAGCCTGCCCGTGCTCGTCCTCGACGACCATGGGGCGGGTCCGCTCGAGCAGGACGGCGCCGACCATCCGGCCTGGCTCTACCATTACCAGGCCGCCGGTCCCGGCGTGCCGGTGTTCGCCGACGCCCCCGATCTCGCGACGCCGCTCACGGCCACCGTGCGCGGGTCGTCCTCGGCGCTGTTTCCGAAGAAGAGCTACAACTTCAAGCTGAAGGACACCCTCGGCCAGAAGCGCGCGCTGCCCCTCATGGCCTCGGCCGGCGCCTACGAGAAATGGGCCGTCGTCGCCCCGTGGAACTACGACCGCACCTACATCAACAACGCGTTCATCTACACGCTGAGCAACCGCCTCGGGCGCTGGGCCCCGCGCACGCAGTTTGCCGAGCTGTTTGCCCACACCGACGGCGAGGCGCTCGGTACCGCCTCCTACGCCGGGCTGGCCGTCCTCACCGACCGCATCGAGGCCGGCCCGGCCGTGGTCGTCGCCTTCCCGAAGGCCGCCGACCTCGCGCCGGCGCAGCGCGACTACATCCAGAACTACGTGCAGCACATGGAGGACGCCCTCCGCGCCGACCAGGCCCGCGGCTGGGCCTCGCGCACCTATCTCGATTATCTCGACCGCGCCTCGTGGGTGGATCACCACATCCTCAACGTCTTCGCCGCCAACCTCGACGCGCTCCAGCGCAGCGCCTATTTCACCAAGGACCGCGGCGGCAAGCTCGTGGCCGGCCCCGTCTGGGATTTCGACCGCGCGTTCAACTCCGCCGACCTCCGCGGCAGCGACCCCGAGCAGTGGGCGCTCTGGGGCGGCACCGAGGTGTGGAATTTCGGCTGGTGGGGCATCCTCGCGCAGGACCCCGAGTTCATGCAGGACTGGGTCGACCGCTGGCAGAGCCTGCGCCAGACGGAGCTGGCTGTCGGCCGGCTGACGGCCCTCGCCGACTCGCTCGCCGCCAGCGTGGGCGCCGAGGCCGCCGCCCGCGACGCCGCGCGCTGGCCCGACAACGCCCCCCGCTACGCCAACGGCTACGCCGGCGAGATCGCCGCCCTCAAGACCTGGCTCGTCCGCCGCGCCCGCTGGATCGACCAGCAGTTTCTCGCGGCGCCGACCGTGGCGGACAACGGCACCCTCACGTTCACCCCGCCCGCCGGGGCGCAGCTCGCCTACACGCTCGACGGCTCCGATCCGCGTTCGCTCGGCGGGGCGGTTGCGCCCAACGCCCTCCTCACCTCCGCGCCGCTCACCGTCCCGGGCGACGCCAATGTCCACGTGCGCAGCTACCGCGCGAGCCTCCGCGGCTCGTTCCCCGGCAGCCCGTGGAGCTCCGCCGTCGCCGGGGCGAATGCCTCGCCGCTCTCGCCCGCCGCGAAACTCATCAACCTCTCCAGCCGCGCCCTCATCGGCAGCGGCCAGAACGCGCTCATCGCCGGCGTGATGGTCGCCGACACGGAAAACAAATCCTACCTCGCCCGCGCCGTCGGCCCGACGCTCGGCGCCTTCGGCCTCGCCGACGCCCTGCCCGATCCCGTGCTCGGCATTTTCCGCGGCGACGGCGTCGAGCTCTATCGCAACAACCGCTGGCAGGACGGCCCCGACGCCGCGCGCCTCCCCGCGCTCTCGCAGTCCGTCGGCGCCTTTGCCCTCGTCGACGGCAGCCACGACGCCGCGCTCGTCGCGCCGCTCCCCGCCGGCGCCTACACGATGCAGATCTCCAGCGAGACCGCGCAGGGCGGCGTCGGCCTCGCCGAACTCTACACCCTCGATACCAACGGCCGCACCACCAACCTCTCGACCCGCGCAATGGTGCGCGCCGGCGACGGCCTGCTCGTCGGCGGCTTCGTCGTGCAGGGCCCCGCCTACAAGCGCATGCTCGTCCGCGCCGTCGGTCCCGCCCTCGCGGCCTTCGGCGTCGAGGACGCGCTCGCCGATCCCGTGCTGCGGATCTCCTCCGGCGGCAAGGAGGTCGCCACGGTCGACGACTGGTCGTCCGCCCCGCAGGCCGCCGTGACGAAGGCCGCGACGTCCGTGCTCGGCGCCTTCGCGCTCCCCGACGGCAGCAAGGACGCCGCGCTCCTGATCACGCTCCCGCCCGGCCCCTACACGGTCGAGGTGAGCGGCAAGAACGGCACGGAAGGCGTGGCCCTCCTGGAGATCTACGAGGTGCCGTGAGCGGTGCGCGGCCCGCCGGCTGCGAGGTCCCAATGTAGGTGTCCGTCTTGCGGACGCCGTTCGAGTTGTCTGGCCATGCCACTCGGGTGGCTTGCAGATACCGTTCAAGGTGATTCGCGAAGGCCCTTTGCTGCGAGGCCGGTCCAAGGCGTCCGCAAGACGGACGCCCTACGTTCGAACCCGGAAACGCAAAAGCCGCCCCTGCGAAGAGGCGGCTTTTGTGACCTAACACCAAGCAAACCGTATAGAACTACAAACAATCACTGTGTTACCAGCACAGTGCTGACTACACGGGGATAGATGCGCGGCGCGGCGAAACGTTCAAAAACGCGCAAGAAAATTGGCGATTATTTTTTCGCGCCTGCCGTTCGATGAAAAACGAGGCCAGCGCCGCGATACGCCCTACGTCCGACCCCGGAAACGCAAAAACCGCCCCTGCAAAGGGGCGGTTTTTGTGACCTAACACCAAGCAAACCGTAAGAACTACAAACAATCACTGTGTTACCAGCACAGTGCTGACTACACGGAGATAGATGCGCGACGGGGCGAAACGCTCAAAAAAATCGGGAGAAAATCGCATGATTTTTAAACCGTTGGTATTTAGTCGATTAAAAATTGTGAATAACCGTTTTTCGACAATCCGGCGGACGAAATCGAGGGATGGACCCGAAATTTCGCACCCATGGAAACCACACCCTCCCGCCCGCATCTCTTCGGCCTGCTCGCAGGCCTGTTTCTGGCCGCCGGTCTCGCCGCCGCCTCGTTTATTTTGGCCAACGCCTGGACTCGCATCGCCGAGTCCCAGGTCATCAACGTCACCGGCTCCGCCCGGCAGGACGTGCGCTCCGACCTCGCGCTCTGGCGCTGCCAGTTTTCCGTCGAGGCGCCGACCCTCCTTGCGGCCAACGAAAAACTCCAGGCCGACCTCGCCAAGGTGGAGGCCTTTCTCCGCTCGCGCTCCGTGACCGACTACTCGCTCGCCCCCGTCCAGATCCGCGAGGCCACCGCCCGCGTGAAAAACGACGACGGCGAGACCGTGCCCCAGCGCGTCGGCTACCACCTCGTGCAGGCCGTCGGCGTGAAGTCCGCCGACATCGACCGCA
Organism: Verrucomicrobiota bacterium; assembly: GCA_026398065.1. Lineage (GTDB taxonomy): Bacteria > Verrucomicrobiota > Verrucomicrobiia > Opitutales > Opitutaceae > GAS368. The sequence continues at coordinate 21,056 of JAPLTR010000261.1, forward strand.
TGCTGCGCCTCAGCCGCGAGTCCGGCCAGTTGCTCGGCGAGGGCGTGGCGCTCGTGTCGGGCGGCATCGACTTTCTCTATACGAAAGCCGGCGAGGCCAAGGTCACGATGATGTCCGAGGCGACCAAGGATGCCCGCGCCCGCGCCGAGCAGATCGCCGCGCAGGGCGGCCGCCGGATCAAGGAGCTGCGCACCGCCCGCATGGGCGTGGTCCAGATCAACCCGATCTACTCCGGCGCCACGAGCTGGGAGGGCAACAACGACACGTCCTCCGTCGACAAGACCATCACCGCCACCGTGACCGCGACGTTCTCGCTGCGGTGAGGCGCCGGCCGTCCCGGATCACGCCCCGAAGGCCCATTTGCGCGGAAGCAGGTTGGTTTCCGCGGCCCGGGGCGGGTCTACCTACGTGGCAGACCCCGGCCTGCTTGGTGGAACAGTCGGCTCCGGTTCCGTACCAATCCACCGCGCTGCTTGCGCACCTCGCACCTGATGCCAAATACCGAACCTATTTACACCTGTTACGCGTTCTGCCTGATCGACGGCGTCTTGACCGAGCAGAAGCTCCCCTTGGTCT
>JAPLTR010000289.1 GCA_026398065.1 Verrucomicrobiota bacterium
GCAGACCCAGCTCGCCAAGAAGGCCGGCGTCGACCTCACCGCCGTGAAGGACATCTTCATCTACGGCAATCACAGCCCCTCGATGTTCCCGTCCTTCGCCCACGCGACGATCAACGGCAAACCCGTTCCCTCCGTCATCACCGACAGCGCGTGGCTCCAGGGCCCGTTCTGCGAGACGGTCGGCAAGCGCGGCGCCGCGATCATCGCCGCCCGCGGCCTCTCCTCGGCCGCCTCCGCCGCCAACGCCCTCGTCGACCACGTCCGCAGCCTCGTCACCCCCGGCGCGATCCACTCCATCGCCGTGAAGAGCGAAGGCCGCTACGGCTTCGACGCCAACGTCTGGGCCGGCATGCCCGTCCGCACGACCACCCCCGGCAGCTACGAGGTCATCACGAGCTACGTGATGGACGATTTCGCCAAGTCCAAGATCGCCGCGACCAACAAGGAGCTCGCCGAAGAGCGCGCCTTCGTGGCCGACATGATCAAGTAAGCGAGGCCCGCGACGATCGCGCAGAACCCATCGTTCACGTTCCTCGTCATCGTTCTCTCTCCCAGCGGCGCCCTCACCGGCGCGGCTTTTAATCCGTGTCGCGGCGCGCGCCAGCGACCCGACCTCTCCGCCTCCTTCGGCTCGCTGGCGCTCGCCGCTACCTGCCGGCCCCGCGCCGCCGGCGCCACGCCGCCCACCCCAGCGCCAGCACCCCGGCGACCGCCGCGTAGGTCGACGGCTCCGGCACCGCGCTCGCCGTCACCGAAATCACCCCCGTGCTCGACAGACCCGAGGTGTTCCAGGTCAGGCCCGGCCCGAGCGCCGGGAGACTTACACTGTCAAAACCTCCCGTAATCGCTCCCGCGTTGAAGAGGGCGAACGAGGCGCCCGACACCGGGTTGAACGAATCCACCAGCGACACCGCCAACTGCCCGCCCAGCGTGAGCGTGCCGCTCACATCGATCCCATCGAAGGTCACGCCGCGCGCCGTGCCACCGAGCTCGATCAGAAGCTGCGACGAGTTCAGGAGCGAAAGATTGCCCGTGACGGAGAGCAGCCCGGGCGAATTCCCCGGCGCGAGCGTGCCGCTGGAGAGGAGATTTCCGTGCAGGGAGCCGCTTCCGGCGAGTGTGCCGGTGTTCGTCAGGGTGCCGGCGGTGAAGGACCCCGTGACGTTCAGCGTCCCGCTGTTGGCAAACGTGGACGTGCTTGAAAACGAGCTGCCCGCGCCCACCTCGAGCGTGCCGGTGTTGGTGAACGCCGTGGTGGTCGCGAAGGCATGGCCGCCGAGGAGGCGCAGCGTGCCCTCGTTGCGGGCGAGCGCCGAACCCCAGTAGAACGCGTTGCCGTAGAACGTGAGGTTCGCCTGGTTGTTCGTGAGCGCCGCGGCTTCGTCGCGGAGGTACGTGCCGTCGCGCAGGACCCACGTGCCGCCCACCAGGGCATTGCCCACCCGGTTGGCCAGCCGGCCGGTGTTGAAATAGAGGGAGCCGGCGGTGACATCCACGGTGCCGGTGTTGGTGAAGACCGGGCTGTGGAAGGCGACCTGGGTCGCACCCTCCTTCCGAAAGGTGCCGCTGTTCACAAACGTCCCGCCTCCCGCCTGTCCGTCGCTCGTCGTAAACGAGTAGTTCGAGCTCTCGACCCACAGGGCGTTGTTGGTGATCGCGCTGTTCACATTCATCCCCAGATGGGAATCGGTGTGGTTGATCACGCCGTTGTTGATGAAGGTGCGGTCGTAGATCCGGTTGATGCCGTTGTTGTGGCCGCCGAATTCCCAGATGCCGTCGCTCGCGATCGTCGTGGTGCCGGGCGTGCCGAACCACGCGTTGCCGCCCGTCCACCAACTGCCGTGCAGGGTGTGATCGCCGAAAAGCTGGCCGCCCCAGAAGCTGGCGCGGTTGACATAGACATCACCGCTCAGGGTCGTCTTGCCCGCATCGCCAAAGCCGACGTCGCCACCGTTGAAGCGGGTGCCGCTGGCGATCGTCACCGTGCCATCGCGGATGAGCACATAGGTGCCGGTGGCCATGTTCACCACGGTGCTGCCCGCCAGCGTTCCCGTTCCATAGATACCGATGCCGCCGGCCTGCACGTCGATGAGGCCGTCGTTCACGAAGTTCATGCTGCCGCCAAATGCGACTTCGTTGGCCCCGGTTTTGCGGAAGGTGCCATGGTTGATGAACGATCCACCACCCGGCCGCCCGTCCGCCGCGGTGAAGGCGTAGCCGGAGGAATCCACCCAAAGCGCGTTGTTCGTGATGGTGGTGGCGGTGTTCATGCCGATGTGGGAGCTGGTGTGATTGACGAGACCGTTGTTCACGAAACTGCGGTCGTAGAGGCGGTTCACGCCGTTGTTGTGGCCGCCGAATTCCCAGATGCCGTCGCTCGCGATCGTCGTGGTGCCGGGCGTGCCGAACCACGCGTTGGCACCCGTCCACCAACTCCCGTGCAACGTGTGATCGCCATACAGCGCGCCGCCCCAGAAAGTGGCGTGGGTCACATAGATGTCGCCAAGCAGCGTGGTGTCCCCCGCGTCGCCGAAGGAGACGTCGCCACCGTTGAAGCGCGCCCCGCTGCGGATGGTCGCTTCGCCGTCGCGGATGAGGAAATAAGTACCCGCGGCCATGTTCACCACGGTGCTGCCCGCCAGCGTGCCCGTGCCGTAGAGACCGATGCCGCCCTGCTGGATGTCGAAGACGCCGTTGTTCACCAGGTTTACGCCGGGGTCAAAGGCCACTTCGTTGGCGCCGAGTTTGCGAAAGGTGCCGTTGTTCACAAAGGAGCCTCCGCCCGTCTGGCCGTCGCGCACGGTGAACGCGAATCCGGACTGGTCGATCCACAGGCTGTTGTTGGTGATCGTGGTGTTTACGTTCAGGCCGATGTGGCGCTCCTCGTGCGTCACGGTGCCGTTGTTCGTGAGGACGCGATTGTAGAAGCGGTGGATGCCGTTGTCGTGGCCCGCGATCGTGAGCGCGCCGCCGCTCTCGATGGTGATGGCCCCGCCGTCGCCCCAATAACCGTTGCCGCCGAGCCACATCGTACCGCCGGTGCCGATGTGGATTTCGCCCGGTCCGGTGAACGATCCGCCCCAGCGCGAGAACGAGCTCCCGCTGCCGACGATCAGCGTGCCGTTGTACGACAGGGAGGAGTTGCCATCGATATGCCGGTCACGCACCTCGACCGCGCCGCCCGTCGGCACCCCGAAGTCGCCGCCAAAAACCGAGACTCCATTTTGGATGAGCGCGCTGTTCGGGCCGCTGAGCACGATCGTGCCGGAGTTCGTGAGCGAGAAACCCGGGTCGAGCGCGAGCCGGCCGACCAGATTCAGCGTGCCCCCCTGATTGTTGAAGTTGCCGGTCAGCCACAGCCCGTCGGCACCCACCGTGAACTGCGCCTGGTTGAGCAGGGTCGGCACGATCATCCGGCCCGTGGCGGTGACCAAGCCGCCGAGATTGCGAAACGTGTCCGCCCGGATCGCGCCGTCGGGAAAGGGCGCGGCATCATAAGCTGTCGTCACGATCGTCGTGGTCCCCGCCGTCACCGGTGCGCATCGTGCCCTGAAAAGTATTCGAATGCAGGGGATTCGGATCGTTGTCCTGCAGCGTGAGGTTCAGCAGCCCGTCGTTGACGATCTCCAAAAACGGGCCCGATGTCGCTACGACACCATTGTTGCTGCTACCGACCACGGTGCCGTCGGCGTGGTTGAGCAGTCGTCCGGTCCCGCCGACGATGCCCAGCGTGACCGTGCCGTGGTTGTCGATGTCGCCGCGCCCCGGCTGGCCGGCCACGGCGTTGAGCGTGGCGGTGCCGCCCAGCGTCGCGTTGCCGCCGGACTCGACCGTGATGTGGTGGGTATTGGTGCCGCCGGTCACCTGCAGCTCGGCGCCGCTGACGACCCGGACGGGCAGCGCCGGCACATCGCCGGAAATCCGCAGCCAATGCCCGCTCGCCGGCTGCAAGGTCGTGGCCTCGGGCAGCGCGACCCCGCCGGCGAGTTCAAGATTTACCGTCGGCGTGTAGGTGCCCCCGGCCGTGTGCAGCGTCCCACCTTCCATGATCACATACCCATTGCCGGAGAACATCGTGCCCAGGTCATTCACCGTCGTGGCGCCCTTGAACCAAACCCGGGACTCGGGATCGCTCCCGAGCGCAAAGGTGCCCGTCTGGGTGCCGCCGCCGAGCGCGCTGAGTTGCGCGCGATTGTTCAGGACCACGGAGCCCGCATTGGAAAACGCGCCCTCGACGATGAGCTGCGCGCTTTGCAGCAGCGTGAGCGAGCCGCTGTTGGTCAGCGACCGGTCCAGATAAAACCAAGGGAACGCCGCGTTGTTGTTCGCCGGCTGGGCGGTGAGCGCGCCGATCGTCATCGTGCCGGCGTTGACGACGGAGAGGCCGGTGGCGCGGATGGCGTTGTAGTTGCTGTCGCTCGCCGTGAGGGGGACGTCGAGGACGCGCAGGACGCCGGTGCTCTGGTTGGTCAGGGTCGAGTTGCCGGCCAGGAAG
>JAPLTR010000277.1 GCA_026398065.1 Verrucomicrobiota bacterium
GACTACCCGCTCGCCCCCAGCTACACGATCTTCGGTCGCGTCACCAAGGGCATCGAGGTCGTTGACCAGCTTGCGGAGGTGCCGACCCAGCGCGGATTCGACGGCGGCCTCACGCGGCCGGTCACGCCGCTGGTGATGAAGAAGGTCACGATCCGGAAGTAGCGCGGCGCCGCCTCACAGCAGCGACACGCCCTTCGGGACGCGCACGACGGTCGTGCCCGCGATCTTGTCGTGCCAGGACTGCTTGTCCTGGTCAAAGATGACCCAGATGAAGCCGAGGCCGCCGACGGCGAGGGACAGGAAGCAACTGAGCGCCCGCACGATCGCGGTCGGCCAGTCGATGGGCCGGTCGTCGAGGCGCACGACCTTCAGGCCGCACACGATACCGCCGATGGTGGTGCCCTTGTTCTTCCACATCGCCGCACCGTAGATCGCCAGCGCCACCAACACTCCGCCCGGGCCGTCATGAAACCTCAGGGCCCGGGGCAGCAGGCCCTCCGCCATGTTGATCACCATCGCGATCAAGATGCCGTCGAGCGCCAGCGCTCCGAAACGGACCCAGAAACCGGCGCGCGGCAGCGTCGCCGCGGAAACCGGTGGCGTGACGCGCGGCGGCGGCACGTAGGCCGGCGCACTCATCACCGGAGGCACCACCGGTGGCGGGACCAGCGGCGGCTCGGTGCGCGGTTCGCCGGCCATCGCCGGTTCACCGGCCATCATCCCCATGGTCCCCGCCGAAGCGGTCGCGGACGGGACCTCTGTGACCGGGGTCGCAGAGACCTCGGTGACGGCCGGGGCGGCGGTGCCGACAAATCCGCTGCTCATCGCGGACGCCGGAGCAGACTGGGGCGCCGCGGGAGCCGGCGGCGGCACCGGCATGGAGGCGGGGCCGCTGAAGCCCGCCGTCGGCGGGGCGGGACGCTTCTCCCGCTTCATGCCGAGCACGAGCGTGTAGGCGACGGCGCCGAGGCCGATCCAGCCGGTGAGCTTGTAGGTGAGGAAGCCGAGCACGGGCACCGTGTAGAGGGCCATCACGATCAGGCCGCCCACGATCACCGCCACCGCGACATGCCCGAGCGGACCCTCGCCGAAGAATCGGGTGAGGCGGCGCCCGAGCCAGGCAAGGATCACGACCTTGCCGAAAAGGGTCGCGACGAAAACGCCCGCCCCGATGAACGGCACGGCAATGATGCCGACTCCGGTCATCACGAGGACCACCGTCAGCACAGGCGTGATGAGCGTGACCAGGAGCGCGGTCAGCACGGAGAAGCCGGGCCGGGTCTCGAGCGTCGTCACGCACTTCTCCACTCCCGGCCGGAAGATCAGGGCGCAGAGCGTGTAGAACGCGAGGCAGCCAAAGGCGATCGCCCACGCCCAGCCGAGGTGCGGCCCGGTGGCCAGGAGTCGCGCCTTCAGGAAGCATTCGCGGAACCAGGCGCGCAGCCCCTCCACCTTGACGGCCAGGACATTGGTGACCTTGCCCTGCAGCACGGCGGCGGGATCTCGGGTAATGGCGCCGCCAATACACACCACCTCGCCTTCGACGCGCGCCAGGGGCCCGAGCTGCAGGTCGCCGAAGACGACCACCACCTGGCCCGACACCGGACCGTTGATGAAGGCGTCGCCCCCGACCGTGACCGCCTCCCCATGGACCGGACCGGTGATCCGGCTGTCGCCAAACACGGCCACGGCCGCGTCCGCGACTTCGCCCGCGGAGGTGACGTTGCCGAAGACAGCCACGACGGCGTCGGCCTTCTTGTCGGCCTCGAGCTCGGAATTGGCGAAGACATTGACCACGGCGTCGCCCGAGTGGGCGGCCGCGCGCTCCTGTGCCCGCTGTTTGGCGGCTTCCGCGCGCTCCTTGATCTGCTGGGCGCGGGATTTCTTGGCCTTGGTGGGCGCGGCCGGCTTGTTGTCGGACTGCTCCACCGCCGGTTCGTCGAGCCGGCGCAGGGCCGGTGCGGCAGGCGGCGCCTCGACGGCCGGAGGGGTGTCCGGAGCCGGCGTCGCCACCGGCGGAGTCGCGGCGGCCGGCGCCGGCGCAGGCGCAGTCGTCGGCTCAGCGGGGGCGGCCGGCGGGGCGGTGGGTTCGGCGGGCGCAGCGGGCTTTTCCTGGGCCAGCGCGGCGAGCGTCAGGGTGAAGAAGAAGGCGATGGCCACTCCCACGAAGAGGGAGCGGACGGAGGTTTTCGCGGCGGCGAGAGAAGGAGCGTGCATGGACGAAAGGGTTGGGTGGGTTAGCGGCTCGCGTAGAGCGTGCGGTAGGCCGCGGCACCGAGTCCGAACAGGGTGGCGTACATCACGACCGCGAAGGCGGCGGCGCTGTACAGCCAGAGCGGCGGAATGCTGTGGAAGAGCAGGGAGGCAAAATCGGCGAGGCCGCGGCCGACCGACAGCGCGGTCTGCAGCCAGGCGTAGGGCGTGGAAAACGCCGAGGTCACTGCGGTGGATTCGACCTCCCCGGTCGCCCAGCCGGCAGCGAGGAACGTGAGTTTCACGAGGCCGGCGGTGGCGAGGAGGAAGACCGCCTGGGCGGCCAGGGGCCAGTGGGCGAAGCTCTGGCGCCACCACGGCAGCGCGGCGCGGCGCTCCAGCTCGGCGAGGACGCGGGCCTGCAGCGTGCGGGGCGCACGGCGCGGCGGGAGGGCGCGGAGGGTCTGGTGGATCGCGCGCTCGAGTTTTTCGTTTTGTTCAGGGGACGGGTTCATGGCGCGGTTCAGGTTTCGAGGGTTTCGTGCGCGGTGGCGCCGCGCTGGAGGACTTTCGCGAGCGCGGCACGCGCCCGCAGGATGTCGGTTTTCACCTTGGCCAGGGAGACGCCAAGCTTCTTGGCGATCTCGTCGTAGGGCATGTCTTCGAAGTGATAAAGGACCAGCGGGACGCGCTGGTGTTGCGGGAGCTCTTCGAGGGCGCGCTCGACCCACTCGCGGCGCTCGTCGGCGTCGACGCCGGAGAAAAACGTGTCGGGCGCGGCGAACTCGACCTCGGGTGCGTCGCTCTCGGCGGCGGAGTCGTCACGCTTGAACTCGGAGAAAAACTTCCAGCGGTTGCGGTAGCGGGAGAGGTGGTTGAGCGAGAGGTTGGTCGCGACGGTCTTGAGCCAGCCGCCCGCCGTCGGGCTGGTGCGGAGGTTGTCGAAGTGCGCGTGCGCCTTGAGGAACACTTCCTGCGAGATGTCTTCCGCCTGCGCCTCGTTGCCGGTGAGGCGGGCGGCGGTGGAGAAAACCATGTCTTCGTAGGCGCGCATAAACGTCGTGAAGTCGGCCGGGGGAATCAGCCCCGAGGGTGAGTTTTGCACTGGAGTGTCATCGTTCGTCTCCAGAACACGGTTGGGAGCAACAGAGTTGCAGGTATTTTCACCCGGGCCGGCGGAATTCGGTTTTGCCTTAAGTCGTTCTTCTTCAGTTTGATGACGCTCGCTAAAACCCTTCCAGGCGACCGTCACCCGCTCGGTGACCTGCCGGAAGGCCGCCTCGTCCAGGCCGAGCGCCGCCAGTTTCGCGGGGGTCACCGCCCAGAAGCGCAGCTCACCCGGCAGGGCGTGGCCGGTACCGGCCACCAGCGCTCCGGCCAGGTTGAGCACACAAGCGAGGCGGTTTTGAAAATCGGCCGGACGACCGAGATAATGAGCGCGGACGGCATCGATGGTTTGCTCCGGGAAACGCCATTCCTCGAGCACGAGGCCGGCAATCTCGCAGTTGGTCAGGCCGACGGCCCGCCCTTCCCAGGCGGCATAGTCGCCATCGGTGGCGTGGACGTAGGCCTCGACGCGCGGCAGGCGGTCGGCGAGGCGGTCCAGAATCACGATACCGAGCGGACGCAGGAGGCCGGCGGTGTAAGCCTGGCGCGGCTCGAGACCGCACTGGGCGGCGAGCGCTTCGCAGGCGAGCGCGGTGCGCACCATGTTTTCCCGCAGGGCGTCCGCCGACACGCCGTAGTAGCCGAGCGCGCGCTCGACGAGGCGCTTGATGGTGATGTGCCCAAGGCTCCAGTACACCTCACCGAGGCCAACGCGGGCAATCGCCTCTTCGATGGTGCCGAGCCGGATCGCGTCCGCCTTGCGAAAGAGCGAGCCGTTGCTGACCCGGATGATCTCCGCGGCGAAGGCGGCGTCGCGTTTCACCAGCCGGGCGACGTCCTCCAAGCGGACGTTGGAGTCGCGCAAGGCATCGCCCAACTCCGTGAGCACTTTGGGCGCAGGCGGGAGGGTCCGGGCGATCTCGAAGATCTGGTCGCGTAAGCTGGGACGGGCGGCCATGAGCCAGCGTCATCGCACCCGGGCGGCGGCCGGGAGGCAAGCCGCATGGACGTCAGCATCTCGTCAAAACAAACAACCCGCTCCGAGGAGCGGGTTGGAAAGGAGCGCTGCCGCAAATCGGCTGCGTTGAGACTCAGGATTTCGCCTCGTAGATGTAGCCTTCTTCGCCGTGGTCGCTGAGGTCGAGACCGAGCTGTTCGTTCTCGGGCGTCGGCCGCAGACCGATGACGGCCTTGATGACGAAGGCGATGACCACGGTCGCGACGACGGCGAGGACGAGCGTCAGGCCGATGGCCTTGACCTGTTCGATCCAGAGCGACTTGCCGACGACATCCTTCAGGTTGGTCGAAAGGTTGCCGTTGACCGAGGCCGTGGCGAAGAAACCGGTGATCAAAGCACCGAGGGTGCCACCGACGGCGTGGACGCCGAAGGTGTCGAGCGCGTCGTCGTAGCCGATCATGCCCTTGAGCTTCGTGACCGCGAAGAAGGGAACCGCACCCGCGAGGATGCCGACCCACACGGCGGAGGTGCTGTCGATGAAACCGCAGCAGGGCGTCACGACGACGAGGCCGGCGACGACACCGGAGCAGAGGCCGAGCACGCTGGCCTTCTTCCGCGTGACGTATTCCAAGAGAGCCCAGACCGTCGCGGCGACGCCGGTCGCGAGCGTGGTGGTGGTGAAGGCGTTGGCGGCGACACCGTCGGCGGCGACAGCGGAACCGGCGTTGAAGCCGTACCAGCCGACCCAGAGCATGCCGGTGCCGACCATGCAGAGCACGAGGCTGTGCGGAGGCATCGGCGTCTTGCCGAAGCCGGCGCGCTTGCCGACGATCAAGCAGAGGAGGAGCGCGGACCAACCGGACGACATGTGGACGACCGTGCCGCCAGCGAAGTCGATCGCCTTGACGCTCGCGCCGGCGTTCCACACGCCGTTCATGAAGCCGTTGGCGCCCCAGACCATGTGCGCCAGCGGGAAGTAAACGAGGAACATCCACAGCGTCATGAAGAGAATCATCGCGGAGAACTTCATGCGCTCGGCGATCGCGCCGACGATCAGCGCCGGAGTGATGATCGCGAACATGAGCTGGTACATCGAGAACACGTTCTGCGAAACCCAGAACGCGTAGTCCGTGTTGGGCGCGCTATCGACACCCTTCAGGAAGAAGAACTCCGTGCCGCCGAGGAAGGGGCTGTTGAAGCTTTTGCCGAAAACCAAGCTGTACCCGACCGCCCACCAGAGGATGGTGACGAGCCCGGCAAGGCCGAGACACTGCGCCATCACGGAGAGGACGTTCTTGGTGCGGACG
>JAPLTR010000413.1 GCA_026398065.1 Verrucomicrobiota bacterium
TTTCGTGCCGTTGGTGTGTTTCGTGGTTCCCCTTCCGGATCATCGAACCACCCCCTCCGCCGCCCGCTTGGTGGGATCTCCGGACCCCAGTCGCCGCACCCACAACGGTGCGGTCCGGCCGCCGCCGGTCCTCACCATCACCCCACGGCCAGCCCTTCCACAGCGGACAGCGAATTTCAGAGGGTGGGGTGAGGTGCATGGCCATGCCTTGGTAACGGGTGACCCGTCGCCCGCCACCCTACCACGCCCCACTGACAACCCTATGTCAGGAGCGAGGAGCAAAAACGCCCTCCCCTGAAACCGCCCGCCCGCCCCCGCGGCCCCCCGTCGCGCCTCTTATGCCTGCGAGGTCCTTGCTACGCAACGCCCCGCGCCTCCGCGCCCAGCGATCGTCCCCCGGTTGGGCTCTCCGCCCCCCGCTGGCGGTCTAACGACCTCCTTCCCGCGCCTGCCGCGCGCCGCCCCCTTGATGTTCACACCCCGACTCCTCCGCCTCCCCTTCGCCCTCGGGGCCCTCCTGCTCGCCTTCGCCGGCTCGCTCGACGCCCAGACTGTCGTCTACAGCAACCTCGTGACCTCGGGCAACGCGTTCCAGACTTGGACCGGTGCCTCCAAACTCGCCCAAAGCTTCACCCCCACCGCCTCGGGCCCGATCTCCAGCGTCACCCTGAATCTGACGATGAGCTCCACCTCCGTTCCCGTTTACGCCGTGGAAGTCTGGAGTGACAATGGCGCGCCCACCCACCTGCCCTCGACCCTCCTCGCCACCCTGGTGTCCGGCCAGCCTTGGAGCGCCCTCTACACCGGTACGCCCGCCGTCTACAACGCCTCCAACACCATCACGTTTTCCTCCGGCAGCTACGGCCAGAACTACTCCCTCTCCTCCGACACCGCCTATTGGCTGGTGGTCACGTCCTCGTCCGGCTCCGCCAAGGCCTGGGGGATCAGCGCCACCGCTTCCGCCCCGACCGCCAGCTTTAGCAGCCCCGGCGGTGTCTGGGGCAGCACCTCGCTGGGCGGGGCCCTCGGCGCGGAGATTTCGGTCACCGCCATCCCCGAACCCAGCACCTACGCCGCCCTCGCCGGCCTGTCCGCCCTCGGCCTCGTCGTGTACCAACGCCGCCGCCTCGCCGCCGCGCGCCAGCGCATTTTGAGCGAAACGGCCGCCTGATTCCCTCGGCGCCGGGGTCGTTCAGCGGAGCCGTTTGCCACGTCGGCCGCCCGCTCGCGGGCGCTCCCCCGCGTGCATCCCCGCCGCCCATCCGGCACGGCCGCCGGCTCAACTACGCCGGCCGCCGCAACCGACGCTCCCGGGCCGAGGTCACACGAACGACCACCGACCCACGACCCGCACGCGCGAACGGCACGCGATTGCGGGCGAGGGCCTCCTCGATCAGCCGCGCGACCGCCGGACGAGCGAGGGTGGACGCGCCCTCGACACCCATCCAGCGCACCTGCCCGCCGGACCCCTGCAATAACTTCTCCGGATCCGGCAATTCCTTCCCAAAATTGAAATAAAGCCTGACGCCCTCCGCGCTCCCGCGGAGTGTCAGCACCCCCTCGTACCCGTGCTGGTTCGGTGAAAAGCTGATGACGAAGCAGTCGCGGTATTCGTAAACCACCTCATGGGCGGAGGGCAGCCACTTCTTCAGCCGTCGCCGTAGCGCGCCGACGAGCCGTACCTGCGCGGGCGCAAACTGGACGACCAGCGCCCGCAACTCCGCCTCCGCCGCCCGTCGCGCCGCCGCCGACTGGGGGTTCAGGGGTGCAGTGCTCATGACCTTGACGCGCCGCCGGCCAGCGGCGAATTGTGGGAGAAGCAAGGCGCCGTGAAAAACGCCACCGACTTCGGCAGGTCGGCAACGGGGACGTTGAGGGATATCGGTGTGATCATGGGAGATGGAGTTCCGACCACTCCTTCAACGAAGGACCAAGCCGATTCCGGACAGGGCGTCGTCTTTTGCGCACGCGGTTCCACAGCGGCGATTCGCACTAAGCAGACATGTTTCTGCTCGCAGCGCTTAAGCGGGAGCTACAGATACTTAATATGCTCGCCAAACACACCCGCTGCTTTCTGCACGCCGAGTTGTGGGGCACCCCACTCAGGTCAAAGGCTAAGCATATCGCCTTACCGGGCGAGGTTCCACCATGATGCGGGCCGAGCATTGGAACGTCATCGAAGGCCGCCTTAGCTGGCTGTCCGCGAGAGTGGTAAATCGCGCGGCGCTAAATGTCCTCGATTTCAATGTCCTCGCTGAAGATTTCTACCGGGATCTCCTCAATCTGATCTACGGTTGGAGATTGATAAACCTGCCCACGAACACACAGGCAGTCGATCTCGTCGATGCTGCAGCCAAAATCGTGGTCCAAGTCAGTTCCACCGCCAGCAAACAGAAAATCGAAGCGAGCCTCGCCAAGATTTTGCCCGCTCACCGGGACCACTCGTTTAAATTTGTCTGCATTGGCCAGCCCAATCACGACCTTCGCAAGCAGACCTTCCTCAACCCCCACCAACTTACCTTCGTCCCGGCGAATGACATTTTTGACTGCCCCTCGCTGCTGACCCACATCCGCACCATGGATTTGGCTCAAATGGGGAAGATTCGTGATTTTCTCTGCCAGCAAATACCGTTAGCGCCCGATATAGCCAAGGTTGAATCCAACCTAACCTCCATCATTAAACTCATCGGCCGGGAGGACTGGAATCCGCGTCCCCAGCCGATTGAAGTCGTGCCTTACGACATTGAAGGCAAAATCACCGCGAACAGTTTGGATAAAGCCTGCTACCTGATCGAGGATCATCGCGTCCACCATCATCGGCTAGCCAAAATCTACGCCCAATTCGACCAGCAGGGCGCCAACAAGAGTCGTTCTGTGCTCGACGGCATTCGCGCTGAGTTCCTGGCACTCTCCCCGACTCTCTCCTCGGACCAGCTTTTCTTTGAAACCATCGCCAACGTCATCACCCGCATCATGCGCAGCGCCAATTTTACGCCGATTCCCCAGGAGGAGTTGCAGATGTGCGTAGAACTGCTGGTGGTAGACGCTTTCATCCAGTGCAAGATCTTCAAGAATCCGGGCACCGTCGCTCATGTTGATTCCTGACCACATTCACCCCGAGTCGACCGTCTATTTCAACGGCGCGATAGTGCTGAAAGCGATCCAAGCCCGCGGTCGGCAACCTATCCTTGATCTGTATCTCACGGCTGAGCGAGAGCACCCGATTAGCCTACCGATGTTCGTGCTCGCCCTTGACTGGCTCTATCTCCTCGAATTGGTCCGATTAAACGAAAAAGGAGACGTAGAATTATGTTCCTGAAATCTCTCGGTATCCATACGGGGGACGGCCGGCCAATCCGGGAAATTCTTTTCCACGCCGGCCTGAATCTGATCGTCGACCAAACGCCCTCTGTAAGCGGACAGGAGAGCGGCAACAACGTAGGTAAGACAACCGTGCTCAAACTGATCGATTTCTGTCTCGGCGGAGACCCTAAAGATATTTACTGCGACACCGAGAACAAGAAAAACGAGTACAAGCTGGTTAAGGACTTTCTAGTCGAGAACCGCGTCGTGATTTCCCTCGTTCTGACTGATGACCTCGCGGCACCAGGTGCTCGCGAGACTCTGATCCAGCGAAATTTCCCCTCCCGAAAAGAAAAAATTCAGCGTATCAACAGTAAAGATTTAATCGATGACGACTTTGACGCCGCACTGACCGATCTGCTTTTCCCGGGCCACTATCCGCGAAAGCCTACCTTTCGGCAGATTATCTCCCATAATATTCGACACAAGGAAGCCAGTGTGACGAACATGCTGAGGACCCTGCATACTTCAACGCGCGACGTGGAATATGAGACCCTTTATCTGTTCCTATTGGGCTGCGACTATACTCATGGGGATGCCAAGCAGATGGTCCGGGCCAAGATCGATCTGGAAGAAAAATTTCGACGCCGCCTTCAGTCGGCTCAAACGAAATCGACCTATGAGACCACCCTCGCCCTGCTAAACGGAGAGATTACGGAATTGGAGCGCAAACGCAGCGCCTTCAACATAAATCCAGCGTTCGAAGCGGACATGGAGCAACTGAATGTCGTGCGCTATCATATCAGCGTGACGACATCAGAAATCGGCCGGCTCGAATTGCGGCGTAACCTAATCACAGAAGCCCAAACGGAAATGGCTCGTGATGAATCCAAAATCGATCTCCAGCAACTGCGGATGCTTTATGCCCAAGCTACCTCACTAGTTGAAGGGATACAGAAAACCTTCGACCAACTCCATGATTTCCACAATCGGATGGTGGCAGAAAAAATTCGTTACGTCGCATCCGAGTTACCCAGCCTGAACATAGCGATTGAGCGCGAGCGTGCTCACCTTGCAAATTTGCTAAGCCAAGAAAAGGAACTAGCGGCAGCCGTAAGCAAAACCGACTCTTTTGGCGAACTTGAGCGACTAGTAGTCGAGTTGAATGACAAATTCCGCCAGAAAGGCGAATACGAGAATATTATCCGGCAGCTAAACGAAGTAGACGCGAAGCTCGACGAATATAACGCTGAACTAGCGGCCATCGATAAGGAAATTTTTTCCGATGATTTCGCACAGGGCCTCCGAAAGAGGATTTATAAATTTAATCAGCATTTCTCCGCCGTTTCTCAGCAACTCTATGGTGAAAAATACGCGCTGAAGTTTGAGACCAAGGAGATCAAGGGGCGCCAGCTATATGAATTTACGGCCTTCAACACCAATTTTAGCTCAGGCAAAAAGCAGGGTGAGATTTCCTGCTTTGACATAGCGTACACCTTATTTGCCGATGACGAAGGCATCCCTTGCATGCATTTTCTGCTAAACGACAAGAAAGAGTTGATGCACGACAATCAGCTATTGATGATCGCCCGCCTCGTTGAGGCGCGCAACATACAGTTCGTCGCATCAATTTTGGAAGACAAGTTACCCAAGGAACTGCGCACAGAGGACAATATTATCCTCAGGCTTTCGCCCACGGACAAACTGTTCCGAATTGAGCAGGCGGGCTAAATCAATCGCCCCGCCATGTTCACGCCCCGTTTCATCCGCGGCTGCCTCGCCATTCTCGCCTCGGTCGTCGGGGCGGCGGTGGCTTGCGGCCAGACGAAGACGAATGACCCGGCGCGCACGTATCGCAGTTTCGCCTTGGTCCGCGAGGGCCGGGTGGCGGAGGGCCGCGCCCTCTTCGAGGCGAAGGACCGGGTGGGGTGCGTCAATTGCCATACGACCGATGGCCGAGGCGGGAAAGCCGGCCCCGACCTGGCCGCGGTGGGCGACGCCTTGGGGCGCGCGGAGATCATCGAGGCCATCTTGAATCCGTCGGCGACCATCGCGATCGGCTACGGCGCGGTGACAGTGGAGACGAGTTCCGGCCAATCCCATGTCGGCGTCATCAAGGAATCCGATGACCGGCAGGTCGGTCTGGTCGGGGCCGATGGCCTCCTGGTCCGCATCCCCCGGGAGGACGTGAAATCCCAGACGCCGCTGCCGGTCTCGTTGATGCCGCCGATGCTGTACGCCGCACTCAGCGTGCAGGAGTTCACCGACCTCGTGGCCTACCTCACGAGCCTCAGGCAGCCGGCGAACTCGTTGTCCCTTCAGGTCGGGATGCCGGAGGAGATCTCCGCCCTGGAGCGGCCGCTGGAGCTTCGCCCCGTCTACGGGGAAGCGCTGCGGTTTTCCTCCGCCGCGGTCCGCCAACCCGGAGACCAGCGCACGGGACTGATCTGGTACGGGCAGGAGCCGGGCACGCTGCACTATCTCGCGGCCCTGCAGGCCGGGCAGATCTGGCGCATCGATGCGCGCAGGGACGGCGGACACGTCAAGGCGCTCTTCCTGGATTTGACCGCGGAGATCTACTCGCGGCGCGGACCCAACGGGCTGCTCCACGTGACGTTTCACCCCAATTTCCGGGAGAACCGGAAATACTACCTGGCCCATCAGGTGTTCGAAGGAGGGAAGATCTTCACCACCGTGGTGGAGCGAAGGGTCGCGGAAAACCGGCTGACCGACTCCGGCGAGCCCTCGCGCCAGTTGCTGAAGATCGCGACCGTGACGGAAAATCATACCGGCGCCTGCCTCGCCTTCGGGCCGGATGGATTCCTGTATTTCAGCATGGGCGACACGGGGCCGCAGCGAGACCCCAATGGTCACGCCCAAAACCTCGGGCTGCTGCTGGGAAAAATCCTGCGCCTCGACGTCGACCACCGCGATCCCGGCCTGGAGTATGCGATCCCGGGCGACAATCCGCTGCGCGACCAGGCGGGGGCGAGGGCGGAGATCTTTGCGTGGGGACTGCGCGAGCCGTGGCGGTTTAGTTTCGACGCGGCGACGGGCGACCTGTGGGTGGGCGATGTCGGCCAGGACCGGGTGGAGGAAGTCTCGATCGTGCGGCGCGGGGAAAATCTGGGCTGGAACGTCTACGAGGGATTCGAGGCCTTCTCCAATCGCCATCGCGCGCCCGGTCAGTCGTACGTTTCCCCGGTCATGGCCTATAAGCGGAAGTATGGCAACAGCGTCACCGGCGGCTACGTGTATCGCGGAGACCGGCAATCCTCCTTCTATGGCGTGTATGTGTTTGGGGACTACACCTCCAAGCGGATCTGGGGCCTGGTCCAGCAGGACCGGCACCTCACCGCCCTGCGCCAGCTCGCCGTCGCGCCGGAATCGCTCGCTTCCTTCGGGACCGACGAGGCCGGTCGGATTTATGCCGTCGGTTACGAGGGCATGGTTTACGAGCTCATGTTTGCGGGCGCCACGTTCCCGCGTCAGGACCCCGGCCCGGCCGGTAGCCCGAAGGTATCGCGATCAAACCATGGAAAGAATTGAGCTTTGGCCCGTCCTCAGGTGAGCCCGGTCGAGTGAGGTCGGCGAAGGTTTGGGACTTTCCCCGTTGCAGTCGGCCACGGGAGACAGGTTTCGGCGGCCCCATCGAGAAACCCCGGCGCAAAGCCCCCCGGGACGATCCCACTCCAGGCTTGTCCTCCCCCACCCCGCCACCTAGCCCTTCCGCCCAGTAGGTAAACGCTCTCCCGTTTTCGTTCCCACGCGAAACACAGGCCCTGTCTTTCCTCGTATCGACGTCCCCTCTCACACCGACCTCCCCCTCCCATGAAACGAGTCACTGGCATTGGCGGCATCTTCTTCAAGGCCAAGGACGCCCCGGCGCTCCAGGCCTGGTACAAGCGGCACCTCGGCATCGATGTGCAGGAATGGGGCGGCACCGCGTTCACGTGGACCGACGCCCAGGGCAAGCCCGCGGGCGGCACCACCATCTGGTCGGTCGGCCCGGCGGACAGCGAGCAGTTCGCGCCCAGCACATCCTCCTTCATGATCAACTACCGCGTCGAGGACCTCCTCGCCCTGGTCAAAGTCCTGCGCGAGGAAGGCTGCCAGGTGCTCGAGAAGGTCGACGATTCCGAGTACGGCAGGTTCGCCTGGGTCATCGACCCCGAGGGCAACAAGGTCGAGCTCTGGCAGCCGCCCGCCGGCCAGTAGCCCGCCCCTTCGCCGGCCGCGTACATCCGCCGTCCCCACCCGACGCCTAGCCGGACGGCGATCTCACGACGGGCGGCGTCTCTCCGGAAAAATCGTTCTCGTTCTTCGTTCTCTTTCGTCAGCGACCAGGAGAGCGCGAAAGCGAAAAGGCCAAAAGCGCAGCCCCCCCCGCGCGCGCACGGCGGTCGCGTTCCACCTCGCTCCCCGCGCCACCGGCACCGTCTCGGCACGAGGATCCCGCTGCCGACCTCGGGAACGCTCCCGGCCGACCGGATAAAGGATTGTCGTAGGCAGAATGCGCGGGGGCCCCAATTCCCAACCGCCCTCGGGTCTGGCAGCATGGCGCCATGTTGGATTCACCCCCTTTCGGTACCCCGCTGGCAGAATGGCACCGGCTCACCGATCTGCTCGCCAACGGGCAGACCGTGCATGAAATTCGCAATGTCCTGTGCGGGCTCGTGGCGACCCGCTTCGAAGCAGGTCTCTCCGGGTGGACTTCCGAGCTGGTCCAGCGCGACCAGACCTGCGAGGCCCGGCTCCGCGGCCTTACGTGCAACCAATCCCGCCGGCGGATGGAGACGGAGGCCGCCACGCTCGACTTCCTCGCGCTCAAACGCGATCAGCGCGCCGAGTGGCGGTTCGTGGCGGCGTAGGACCATTTCAAAAGCCATGCCGGGGCGTCGCCCCCGCTCAGGTGGCGGAGGTTTTGCCATGCCCCTCAGGCCCCCGCCGGCCGGATCCGCCTCACGGACGGGGCCACGTGCATCCCCGCGGCCACGCCCCCGCCGCCGTATTGAACCTTTTCCGCTTCCGGGGCACATACCTTCCTATGACCGAGCCCCGAGGTGATGCCGGGCCGCCGCGCGTCGACGTGCGGTCGCTGCTGCATGCCCACGGCGACCGGTTGCTGCGGTCCGCCTGCCTCCTGTGCGGCGACGCCACCGACGCCCAGGACCTCGTGCAGGAAACCTTCCTGCAGGCCCTGAAATCCGCGGACCGCTTTCGCGGCGGCTCCGCGGTCTACACCTGGCTCCACGGCATCCTCCTCAACCTGAGCCGCCACCACTGGCGCCGGCGAAAGCGCCTCGTGCTCGACGGCGACCTCGCCCTCGCCACGCCGGCCGACGGCCCGGCCGAGGCGGAGGCCGACCGCGAGTTTCGCGGGACGTCGCTCATGCGCGCGCTGCAGACGCTCTCGCCCGAACACCGCGAGGTCATCGTGCTGCGCTTCTACGAAAACCTGCGGCTCCAGGAAATCGCCGCGCAGACCGGCGTCTCCCCCGGCACCGTCAAGTCGCGGCTGCACTACGCGCTGCGCTGCCTCGAAAAGCTCGTGCCCGGCGAATTGAACCTTTTCGCCTCCGAAGGCACCCACGACCGGACCCTCCCATGACCTGCCAGGAATTCACCGACCGGTCGCCCGACCACCTCGACGGGACGCTCGACGCGGACGCCCACGCCGCCGCACAACGGCATCTCGCGGGCTGTCGCGCCTGCCAGCTCGCGCTGCAGCGCACCGAGGCG
>JAPLTR010000428.1 GCA_026398065.1 Verrucomicrobiota bacterium
CTCCTCGCCCAGCCGCCCGAGCTCATCCACCCGAGCGTCGTCTGCGCCGCGCCCGACGGACGTATCTTCGTCGCGCAGGACCCGATCGACATGAACGTGCCGAGCGATTCCGCGGGCGACAGCATCCTCGTGATCCATCCCGACGGGAAGATCACGAAGTTCGCCGACAACCTGCACGCCGTCTTCGGCCTCTATTACCTCGACGGCAAACTCTACGTCCACCACACGCCGAAGTTCAGCGTGTTCACCGACGGCGGCACAGTGGGCAAGGACCGCCGCGATCTCTTCACGACCAACCCGAATCCCAACAACGAGGGCAAGGGCTTCAACGACCACATCCCCTCCAACATCCGCCTCGGCATGGACGGCTGGTTTTACATGAGCACGGGGGACAAGGGCATCTTCGGCGCCACGGGCAAGGATGGCAGCCACGCCGAGGTCCACGGCGGCGGCCTCATGCGCTTCCGGCCCGATGGCACGCAACTCGAGGCCTACTCGACCGGCACGCGCAACCACCTCGACGTCGCGCTCAACGCCGAGGACGAGATGTTCACCTACGACAACACCGACGATGGCAACGGCTGGTGGACGCGCGTCACGCACATGGTGGACGGCGGGTTTTACGGGTATCCCTTCAACTACAAACCGCGCCGTCCCTACACCCTCTGGGCGATGGCCGACTACGGCAGCGGCTCGCCCACCGGCGCCATCGCCTACAACGAGGACGCGCTGCCCCCCGAGTATCGCGGCAACCTCTTCCTCTGCGAGTGGGGCCGCAAACAGCTCCTCCGCCTCCGCGTCTCGCGCGACGGCGGCACCTACAAGGTCGACGAGCGCGTGCAGACCGAGGGCCTCGATTTTCTCACGGAGACGGGCAAGCCCTTCCGCCCCGTCGGCATCGCGATCTCCGCCGATGGACTCAGTTTCTACATCGCCGATTGGAACTACTCCGGCTGGCGCGCGAAAAACATCGCGGGCCGCCTGCTCAAGATCACCTACACCGGCCCGAGCCTCGCCACGCCCAAGCCCGCGTGGTGGGTCGCCGCCGCCAGCGGGCGGCCTTTCTCGGCCACGAACGACGAACTCGTCGCCGCGCTGAAGCATCCCGCGCAATCCGTCCGCCTCGTGGCGCAACGCCGGCTCGCCGACCGCGGCGCGGCCGTCGGGCCGTTGCTCAAAGCCCTTCTCGCCGACACCGCCGCGCCCGCGCCTGCGCGCTGGCACGCGATCTGGACCCTCGACGCGATCGATGGCGGCACCGCAGCCCGCACCGACATCCTCGCGGTCGCCACCGCGGAACCAGACGCCTCGGTCCGCGCCCAGGCCATCCGCCAGCTCGGCACGCGTCGCGCCGCCGCGGCCACGACCGCGCTCGCCGCCGCGTTGCGCGATGCGGACGGCGCGGTGCGCTTCCGCGCCGCGACCGCCCTCGGCCGCATCGCCGATCCTGCGGCCATCGCCGCGCTCACCGCCGCGCTCGACGAAAAGGATCTCTTCACGCGCTACGCGACGTTCACCGCGCTCAACCGCATCGGCGTGGCCCATCCCGAGGCGTGGCCGCGCATCGCCGCCGGCCTCACCAGCGAAAATCCCGCCATCCGCGAAGGCACGCTCTTCGCGATGCGCGAAACGTTCGTCGCGCAAAACGCCACCGCCCTCATTGCCTTCGCCGGCTCCGAGTCCGCCGCGCCCGAGGCCCGCGCCGCGGCCTTCGCGACGCTCGCCGACCTGCATCATCAGCCGGTCAAGTGGGACGGCAAGTGGTGGGGCACGCAGCCTGTGCTCCGCGAGGCGCCGTTGCCCAAGACGGTCACGTGGGCCGGCACCCAGCCCGTCCTCGCCGCGATCGGAGCCGCGCTGAAGGACACTCAGCTCGCCGTCCGCCGCGCTGCCGTGGCCGCCGTCGGCACCGCCGGCCACACCGCCGCCGCGTCCGACCTGCGCGCGATGTTCGTGCGCGAGACCGACCCCGAGCTCCGCCAATCCACCCTCCAGGCCCTCGGCAAACTCAAGGACCAAGCCTCCGGTCCGCTCGTGGCCGGCCTGCTCGACGCGTCCGCCGAAAACGCCGGGCTCGTCCCCGATGCCATCGTCGCTGCCGGCCAGATTGCCGACCCCGCCTCCATCCGGGCGCTGATCGCGCTCGCCGGTTCCGCCACCGCCCCGGCCACCCTCACGGCCACGCTCGAGGCGCTCGGCGCGACGAAGTCCGCGCTCGCCGCCCCCGCCGCCGGCAGACTCCTCGCGCATCCCGACGCCAAGGTCCGTGCCGCCGCCGGCGCCGCGCTCGCCGCCATCGGGGGCGCGCCCGCCCTCGCCGTGATCGGGCCGCTCCTCGACGACCCGCGCCCGGACACCCGCAAGGCTGCGATCGTCGCCGCCGGCAATCTGCGGGACAAAAAACTCCTGCCCAAGCTCCTCGAACTCTACGCCGCGAAGACCCTCCCCAGCGAGCTCACGCTGGCCCTTGCCAAGATGCCCGACGCCGCGGCGCTCGACGTTTACCTCGATGGGATCGGCGGCCGGGAAAATTCCCTGCGCGATCCGTCGCGCCGCGCCATCGAGGCGATCAAGGAAAAGGTCCTCGCCACCATCGAGGACCGGCACCGCGCCAAACCCTTCACCGGCCAGGCGCTCGCGCAGCTCCAGCGCGCCTTCGGCAAGGACGACCGGGCGCTCAAGGGTCCGCTGTTCGAGGGCGACTCGAAGCCCGTCACGCCCGACGCCTACGCGAAGTTTGCCGCGCGCCAGCCCGGCGACGCCGCCAAGGGCCGCAAGCTCTTCGAGGACGCCGCCGCCTGCACCGCCTGCCACCGCGCCAACGGCGTCGGCGGTAACATCGGCCCCGACCTCACCACCGTCGCGACGAAGTACGACCGCGCCTTCCTGATCGAGTCGGTCCTCTATCCCTCGAAGCAGATCCTCGACGGCTACCACACGATATCGGTCACGATGAAGAACGGGGAGACGTTCGCCGGTTTCATCCGCAGCCAGACCGAGACGGAGACACTGCTGGTGGACGTCGCCGGCGCCCCGCACCCCCTGAAGCGCGACCAGATCGCGAAGCTGACGGAGAGCCCGACGTCGCTGATGCCCGAAGGCCTGCAGGCGACGATGTCGCTGGCGGAGTTCGCCGACCTGATCGCCTACCTCGAGAGCCTCCGGGAGAAGCCGGCGGCGAAAGGGCAGTGAGACCACTTGCGAATCGGTCTGGGGGTTCAGGGTTTTCGCAGCTCCGACAGGCTGTCGTGGCCCTGGCGGACGCCTCGGAGAGGCGTCCCTACCGGCGATTGCACTGGAATGGGGGTAGGGACGGCTCTCCGAGCCGTCCGCCCTCGCGAACGTGGCCTTTCGGTTCGTGAAGAACCGGAGCCCTCGGCCGGGACGGAATGGCCCTTAAACCGCCGCCCCGCCGAGGCATCCTCAGGAAAGCCGAAAACGAGCGTTGACAAGTGCGCGGGCCCCTTTGTTTTGATGCCTTTCCTTCGGGTGGCGCAAGTCGCCCGAACCTTGCCTGGTAGCTCAGTGGCAGAGCAGGTGACTGTTAATCACTTGGTCGTAGGTTCGATCCCTACCCGGGCAGCCATTTAAGAGGCCGGCTTTCTTCGGAGAGCCGGCCTTTTTATTGAGATGTTCTGGGTCTACATCCTTCAAAATCCCGCCGGGCGCTTCTACATCGGCCAGACTGACGACATCGACCGTCGTCTCCGCGAGCACAACGCCCCGCAGCCCGGGTTCGGCAAGTACACCCACAAAAACGGCCCATGGGTGCTCGCGTGGAAAGAACCGCACGGCAGCCGCGAGTCTGCGCTGCGGCGGGAACGCGAAATCAAAGCGTGGAAATCTTCCCGCCTTATCCGTGAGCGTCTGCTGGCAGAGTCCCGACCAGGTCGGGATTAATCACTTGGCGAGCCTGTCCCGACTTTAGTCGGGATAGGTTCGATCCCTACCCGGGCAGCCATTTAAGAGGCCGGCTTTCTTCGGAGAGCCGGCCTTTTTATTGGGATGTTCTGGGTCTATGTGCGCCAACATGCCGTCGGTCGCTTCTACATCGGCCAGACTGATGACATCGACCGTCGTCTCCGTGAGCACAACGACCCGCAGCCCGGCCTCGGCAAATACACCCAAAAGCCCGGCCCGGGGGTGCTCGCGTGGAAAGAACCGCTGCGTCATTGAGTCCGAGGCAGACACTCGTCCAAAAGCATGGCCAACCTCGGTAGTTTCTCGTTTCGGGGGCTGGCGAACTCACCCGCCGGATCGACGCTCACACCGATCGGCACCTTGCTCGCCTTGGCGGTAGCGCCCCTCCCATGCCGAGCTACGGCCGGGTGACTATCGCGCTTAACTGAGCTCCGTTCCAGCCAGAGCCCGCAGATCGACCTATAGGGTAACTTTGTGCGCCTGCCTAGAGATTTTTACTTGGGTGCTTTTACTCATTTTCACCTTCAACCGGCGAGTCTGGTGCCGAATAACGTGGTCTGCTCATCAATGAATCTTTTCTTTCCCGCTCGGACTGCTTCGACAAACTTCCACTCCGCTGCGGCTTGGGGTCTCGCTGGCCTGCTCCTCGTTCTCAGCGGCGTTCAGGCGTCCGCCCAGATGGTGTACAGCACCGACACCACCCTCACCTCGGCGACGACCTTTCCCTCGACGGATGTGGTCATCACCGGCGGCGCTACCGTCTCCGTCTCCGGCTCGGGCACCTTGGTCCCTGGCAGCGACAACGGCTCGACCGACGGTGATTTTTACGAGTTGTTCGTCGGCGGAGACCAGAATGCCGCCGGCATCGGCAGCCTGGCCCTCCTGGCCGGTGGCCAGTCCACCTCGTGGCGGTTCCACGCGGGCGAGCTGACCGGCAGCACGGCGACGGTCACCGTGTCCGGCGCTGGCTCGGCGTTGGTCGGCCTAGTCAGCGCTACCTTTGGCGAAGCGGGCACGGCCACCGTCACGGTCAGCAACGGGGGCTTGCTCGCCGTCGGCTCGGCCAGTGCCAATGCCGTGCCCGCCGGCGGGGGCGCCGCCCTCGTCACCCTCGGTGGCTCATCCGGTGGTTCCGGCACCCTCAATATCGGCGCGGCCAGCACGGATGCCGCCGCGGCCGCCGGCATCGTCAACGCCCTCGGGGTCGAGGCCGGGGCCGGCACCGGCGTCCTGCAGTTCAACACCACCGGCACCTCCCTCGCTCCCACCTATTTTACCAAGGATGGCACCTCCACCGGCACCGGCGTCGGCACCTCTGGCGCCCTCTCTCTCGTCCACACCGCCGGTACCACCGTGTTCACCGGCACCCTCGCTCATACCGGCGGGACCACGGTCGCGAGCGGCAGCGCCATCCAGATCGGCGCGGGCGGCGCCACCGGCTCCATCGCCGGCGACATCGCCAACAACGGTGCGGTCACCTTCGCCCGCACCGGCATCGTCACGTATGCCGGAGTGATGTCCGGCACTGGGACCCTCACCAAGACCGACTCTGGCACGCTCACCCTCACTGGCGCCAATACCTACACGGGCACCACCACCGTGTCCGCCGGCACCCTGCAGATCGGCAGCGGTGCGAGCGGGTCCGTGGCCGGCGACATCGTCAATAACCGCACGGTGGCCTTTAACCGCAGCAACGCCTCTAGCTACTCCGGTGTGATCTCCGGCACTGGCAATGTGATCAAGAGCGGCGTCGGCACGCTCACCCTGACTGGGGCCAATACCTATACCGGCACCACCACCGTCTCCACTGGCACCCTGCAGATCGGAGCGGGCGGCACCACCGGCTCGATCTCCGGCAATATCGGTGTGGGCTCCACGTTGACCTTCAACCGCAGCGACGACGTGACCTACGGTGGCGTGATCTCCGGCACCGGCACAGTGACCAAGATCGGCGCCGGTGCCCTTACCCTGACCGGCACCAACACCTACACCGGCACCACCACCGTCTCCGCCGGCACCCTGCAGATCGGCGCCGGCGGCACCACCGGCTCCATCGCCGGCAACATCGCCAACAACAGTGCGCTCGTGTTTAATCGCAGCAATGATCTGACCTACTCCGCGAGCATTTCGGGCAGCGGCACCCTCACCAAGCAGGGGGCAGGTACGCTCGTCCTCTCCGGGGCAACCACCTTTACCGGCGGCACCACCGTCTCTGGCGGCACCCTGCAAATCGGCGCCGGCGGCACCACGGGCTCCATCACGGGCAACATCGCCAACAGTGGCGTCGTGGCGTTCAACCGCAGCACGACCGTCTCCTACGCCGGGATCATTTCGGGCAACGGCAGCGTCACCAAGGCTGGCGCCGGCTCACTCGTTTTCACGGGCAGCAACACCTATACCGGCGGCACCACCGTCTCCGCCGGCACCCTGCAGTTCGGCAACGGGGGCTCCACCGGCTCCATCGTGGGCGACATCGCCAACAGCGGGATCGTGAACTTTGCGCGCAACGACGTATTCACCTACGGCGGGGTGATCTCCGGTACCGGCAGTGTGACCAAGTTGTCGTCAACCGGCACCCTCGTCCTCACCGGTGAAAACTCCTTTACCGGTGGCACCACGGTCAGCGCCGGCACCCTCCGGATCGGCGCCGGCGGCACCACCGGCTCCGTCGTGGGCAACATCGCCCTTAACGGCGGCGCCACCTCCCTGGGGTTCAACCGCAGCAACGCTCTCGCCTACGCGGGCGTCATCTCCGGCACCGGCTCCGTCACCCTGCTGGGCTCCGGCGCGCTCACCCTCTCCGGTGCCCATACCTACACCGGCGCCACCACCGTCAGCAACGGCACGCTCCTCGTCACCGGCAGCCTCGCCAATACCGCGCTCACCGTCGCCTCCGGCGCCACCCTCGGCGGCACCGGCAGCCTCGCCGGGCTCACCACGGTCTCCAGCGGCGGTCACCTGGCGCCCGGCAGTTCGCCCGGCACGCTCACCTTCACGAATGGTCTCACGTTCGATTCCGGTTCGATCCTCGATTTTCAAATCGGCACGACGAGCGGTCCCGTCCGCGTTTCCGGGGCCACGCTCACCGGCCCCTTGGCGGGCACGATCCAGCTTAATCTCTCCGATGCCGGCGGATTCAATCCGCTCACGAGCAGCAGCTACACGCTCTTCAGCTTCGTGGGCGCAACCACCTCCACCTTTACGGCTTCCCAGTTCGCGCTGGGCGGCCTGCTCGACGGCACCTCGCTCTCCAACTACACGTTCAATCTCGATGGCACCGCCAGCACGCTCAACCTGGTGTACACGCCCACCGCCGTTCCCGAGCCCGCGACGTACGCCGCAATTTTCGGCGCGGCGGCGCTCGCGGTGGCGGTTCACCGGCGAAAGCGTCGGGGGAAGGCGTGATACCGCCTGCCAATCCCGGTGGGCCTGCCTCGGGTTGCAACCAGCCCGTGTTTGAAAAACGGATACAGGAACCGGGGCGGGGCGCGGGGCCAAAGGAGCGCAGATGAGATTCGGCAGGCCCCGCCCGATCCGCGCGGGGCGCGGTGAGAACATCGGCCAGGCGGAGGAAAAGACGTTGGCCAAACGGTCAGCGACCGCGCGGGCGACCGCCGGGGGACGATCGACCCAGGCCGGAGGCCATGGTGGGTGTAGTGAAGAGGGGGATGCCGCGCGGGTTCTTCGTGCCCTTGGCGGTGGTGGTGTGGCGGCGCGCCCGGCGGTCGCGGCCCACCGCAGGACGTGAGGTTGGTTGGTCAGCGTGGCATCGATGCTCGGCGCGGGAAGCGGCCCCGCGAGGCCGCACTCCGGGGAACTCGGAGACTCGAACGCAGGGCAGGGTCGGCCGGCGCGATGGTCGCCGGCGATGCGCAGCGGGGCAGGGCAGAGGGGCCTGATGTGACCATGGCCAGAACTGTCCGCGGCAATCCGCGCTTTGAGCGTTCGCGACGGAAAACGGGGTCTGGCTGACGCCGCAGGCCGGGCCCGTCTGAACTTCACACTCGTTCTCGCTGATTGAGGTGTTCGCGGACTGCCAGCCCAAGATCCCGGATCTCGAACGGTTTGCCCAGATGGCGAATGCGCTGCGCCAGCATCGAATTCTGTTCGGCCAATTCAGCGCTGTACCCGCTCATCACGATGACCGGCAGATTGGGGCGCTGCTTCAGGCAATGTTCCGCCACCTGGAGCCCGGTGAGCCCCTCCGGCATGTTCATGTCCGTGAGCAACAGGTCGACCTCCCCTTCAATCTCGTCCCAGAGTTGGATGGCTGCCGGGCCATTCGAACGGACCAGCACGTTGTAGCCCAACCGCTGCAACGCCACCCTGACCAGCACTTGCACGATCTGCTCATCTTCCACCAGCAAGATGGTCTCGTGGCCGTGAAACTCGTCATCGCTCTCCTCGGCCTTCGCTCCTGACTCTGCCTCGGGAGCCTGAGCCTGGGCTGCCGGCAGAAAGACCCGGAAACTCGAGCCCCGGCCCAACGCGCTTTCGACTTCGATCCAACCGTGGTGCTGTTCCACGATGCCATAGACGGTCGCCAATCCGAGACCAGTTCCCTTGCCGATTTCTTTCGTGGTGAAAAAGGGTTCGAAGAGGCGGGCCTTCGTCCTCTCATCCATTCCCACGCCTGCGTCTGTGACCGTGAGCCGGATAAATTCACCGGGACGCGCGTGCGGCCCCCGCGCGCCAGCTTCACCTGTGAGGGTGATCAACTCGGTGGAGAGGCCGATGACTCCGCCCTTCGGCATCGCATCGCGTGCGTTGACGATCAGGTTCATCACCACCTGCTCAATCATGCTGGAGTCGCCCCTGATCCATCCGGCTTCCGGTCCGGTCTCGAATTGCAGGTCGAAATGCGATCCGACGAGGCGGCGGAGCATCTTCAGCAACTCAACGAGCAGGACGTTCAAATCGAGCAACCGCATTTGGACGACCTGACGGCGGCTGAACAACAGGAGCTGCCGGGTCAGCTCCTTGGCCCGGTTGGCGTAGTCCCTGGTCTCAGCGAGCGCCGCCCGCATGCTGTCGGTGGCGTTCGGATCCCGTCTGAGCAAATCCAACTGCAGCAGCAGTCCCGTCAGGATATTGTTGAAGTCATGGGCGACCCCGCCGGCCAGCTGGCCGACCGCTTCCATCTTCTGCGCCTGGATGAGCTGCGCTTGCAGCGCTTCCCGGGTTTCCTCCGCCCGCCGGCGCTCGGAGAGATCCCGAAACGTGACGATCGTCGCGTCCTTTTCCCGATATTTCACCGGCCGCGAATCGGTTTCGGCCATCACCTCGGTGCCATCCTTCCTGATCCCCTTGACGACCACGAGGCCCGTGGTCTGGCGCTCCACTCGCTGGCGGATGAGGGTCCGCGATTCCGGCGTCAGCAACTGCTCCACGGCATTGGCGCCAATCAGCTCCTCGGGCTCCGCGTAGCCAAACAACTTCGCAAAGGCGACGTTGGCGTCGAGAATCAGGCCCTCTGAATGGATCATCATGCCGTCGAGTGAGGCGTTCGCGAGGCTGCGAAAACGCGCTTCACTTTCGCGCAGCGCCCGGTCCGCCTGCTGGCGCTCGGTGATGTCGGTCACCACCGTAAGCAAACATTCGCGACCCGCGACCGTGATCCGCTCGCAGCTGGTCAGACCGTGAATCGTCTGGCCGCCTTTGGCGAAAAAATCGATGACGAGGCCCGCCGCACGGCCGTGTCGTTCCATCTCCCGGATCAGGAGTTCGCGTTGCTCCGGTTTGGTCCAGACAACTTCAGAGGAGGTCCGACCG
This sequence comes from Verrucomicrobiota bacterium, assembly GCA_026398065.1. Classification (GTDB taxonomy): domain Bacteria; phylum Verrucomicrobiota; class Verrucomicrobiia; order Opitutales; family Opitutaceae; genus GAS368. The sequence goes on from JAPLTR010000428.1 coordinate 9,694, forward strand.
ATCACCTCCTCGCGAATGCAGCCGGAAAAGGCCAGCGCCGCCTCGTTGATGTCCACAAAGGTGCTGTTCCCCAGATCGGTGATCGTCATGAGCACCGGCGCGCTGTGAAACGCCCGGGAGAATTTCTCTTCGCTTTCTCGCAGGAGCGCCGTGGCGACCGCCAGTTCCCGGGTGCGCTCGTCGACCAGTCGCTTCACGTTCTCGGTCAGTTGATGTTCCCGGCGCAGCCGGTTGCGGTGCCAGAACCAGCCCAGGGCCGCCGCCAGCGCGAGGGTCGCGCCGCCATACATCACCCACCGCCAGATGCCCTGGCGCGACATCCAGTAGGATTCGAAGGCGGGAAGCCATTTCTCCCGCAGCCGGGTGAGGTCGCCGTTTTCGGACGCGATGACGATCCCTTCATTGAGCCGGGCGAGGAGATCGGTGTCGGACCGCCTGACGGCCATGCAGAAGTCCACGGCGGAGTCGGGCAACGTATACACATGGTCGATCTCGCCGGTCAGGCCAAGCCGCCGGAGCTCCGTCACGGCCACGAGCTGATTCGAAAGACACGCGTCAACCCGGCCGCTTTGCAGTGCTTGCAGGGCTTCTCGCGTGGTCGGAAAAACCTGGAGGCGGGGCTGCCACCCTTTGCGCAGCGCGTAGGCCGAGGCGCTCGAATTGTCCATCGCGCTCAACCGCAAAGCGGCGACCTGCTCGATGGACGACGGCGGCGGGGTGCCGTGGCGCACGAAGACGACCACGGTGGCGACCGTGTGCCTCACCGAAAACAGGTATTGTCGTTCCCGCTCCGGCAGTCGCGCCATGGTCGGAATCGCGTTAATCCGGCCCTGATCCAGCGCCGCAATGACCTCGGGCTCGCTTTTGAATTCGACGACCTTGAAGGGGAGACCCGCCGCGTGGGCAATCACCGCCGCCAAGTCCTGGCTGAACGCGACATCGTCCAGCGCGCGGTTCGGCGTGTCGCGAGGCGTGGTCCGTTCGACCGTACCGAAGATGACTTGCGGGGCCGGGTCGGCGGCTTCAGCGGAAACAATCACCAGCAAGCTCAGCAGCCACGGCAGGCGGGGCCACCGCCGACCAGGGATTATTCCGCACCATCTCATGGGGTTAGGTGAATAGATATTCTGCCTCAGGGCGAATCGAAACAGCGCTGGGTTTCCCGGGGATTGACCGCGCTACGCGAGACCGTCCGTTTCCGGGGGTATCCGTATCAGAAGATATAACGGTCTGCGCGAGGCGTGGGTTCCGCCGTGGATCTCAGGATCGCCTCCCGGCGCGCTTCCCCGGCCGGTTTCCGCCCGCGCGCATCGCGTTTCTCCTCCCTCGTCACCCGTTCCGCCGTGATCGTCGCCATCTCCGCACTCGGCACGCCAATCGTCCCTCTGCCCGGGAGGTCGCGGGCCGGACGTTTACGGAAGAGCCTCTGTCCGCAAAGGTGTCAGCAAAGGGGCGCTGGGGCATAGCCGCTAGGATTGCCACGTGAGTTCGGAGGGAGGTCGGGCGTGACGAGGCGGGTAGGGTCAATTTCATGAGTGCACTCATTTTGTCGGTTGACGCCGGGCAAAAATATGAGTGCACTCATGTTCATGAAGACCCGACGGCCGAGGCGGGCGGAGAACAAGGAGAAGACCCGCAGGGCGATTCTCCGGGCCGCCCTCGCGCTCTTTGCGAAGAAGGGCTTTTATGCGACCACCACGAAGGCCATTGCGCGCGAGGCGGGGATCGCCGAGGGGACCCTGTTCAACTATTTTCCAACCAAGGAGGACCTCGCGCTCTATTTCTTCGAGGAGGAGCAGAATGCGGTCGTCGCGTGGTACGAGGGCGACAAGCAGATCAAAAACGCGCCGCTGCCGGAAAAGCTGTTCGCGATCGTGCAGCGTTTCCTCGACCGCCTCGCGCCCTACGAGGAGTTCATCGGGGCTGTGTACCTGCGGGCGCTGTCGCCTGCGTCCAAGCTCAATCCGGCCAGCCTCCCGACGCAGGAGAGAAATCTGCGCTACCTGCAATTCATCCGGGGGGTGCTCGGGGAGGCGGAGGCGGCCGGGGAGATTCCGAAGGTGGGCGATCTCGGCGCCTATTCGTTCGGCCTCTTCCATCTGGCCATGATCACCTACTGGCTGCAGGACCGGTCCAAGGGCAAGGAAGCGACGCTGGCGATGCTCGACCGGTGCCTGAAGATCGGCACGCACGTGCTGAACCGGGGAGGGTGGGACTGGTGACGAAGCCCACGGCCAACGACGGGACGGTGCGGCGCGGCTATCGGCTCGGGCGGCTCGGCCTGAGCCTCGCGGGGAGCTACCTGGGCTACCAGGCGCAGAATCTCTGGCTCGGCGAGGACGGGCGGGCGGCGCGTGCGGCCCGCCTGCGGTCGCGCGCCTCGGGCCGCGTGCGCGAGGAATTGGGCGACCTCAAGGGCGGGGCGATGAAACTGGGGCAACTGCTGAGCCTGCAGGGCCACTCTCTGCCCGAGGACGTGGTGCGCGAACTGGCGCAGTTGCAGATGCGCGCGCCGGCGATGCACCCGAGTCTCGCCCGGGCCCAGTTCAAGGGCTCGCTGGGCGCGTATCCCGAGGACGTCTACCGCGACTTCGAGACCGAGCCGTTTGCCGCCGCCTCGGTCGGACAGGTCCATCGCGCGATCACCCGGGAGGGCGTCAGGGTGGCGGTGAAAATCCAATATCCCGCCATCCGGGCCGCGATCGAAAACGATTTCGACTTGCTGCGTTCGGCCATGCTGCCCGGCCGGATGGCGGGATATTTCCCGGCGGCGCTGGTCGAGGAGTTGCGCCGGGGCATCGTCGAGGAGACGGACTATCGGAACGAGGCGGCCAATCTGGAGCTGTTCCACCGCGGCCTGAACCGGTTGCCGTACCTGACCATTCCGACGGTCCATCGCGAACTGTCGTCCGACCGGGTCATCACGATGTCCTTCGTCGAAGGCGAATCGCTCGACGACTTCCTGCGGCGAAAACCACCCCAGGCGCTGAGGGACCTCGTGGGACGCCGGCTGCTGGAGATGTATTACACGCAAATGGGGTGGCTCAAGGCCGTGCATGCCGACCACCATCCGGGGAACTATCTGTTTCATCCCGACGGCCGGATCGGTCTCGTGGATTTTGGGTGCGTCAAACGGATCGACCTGGCGCCCATCGTGGAAGCCACCCGCCGGCGCGCGTGGCGGGAGAGCGCGGAGGAGGAGAAGCGGGTGCTGGCGCTGATTTTCGGCGCGCACACGCCACCGGCCCGGGCCCGCAAATTCCTCCCGAACCTGGACCGGCTGGCGGATACGCTCTTTCCGCGCGGGGCCTCGCCCCTGACGGATTTCCGCGACGTCAAGGTCTGGGAGGCGCTGCGCAGCACGAGCGAGTTCGCGTTGCGCGAGAAGCTCGTCGCGCCGGAGTTCGCCTTCCTGTCCCGGGCCGATCTCGGGCTCTATCATCTGCTGCATCGCCTCGGGGCCCGGGTGAACATCGGCGAAATCGGGACGGCGGTGAGCGAGGCCGGCCGTAGGGGCTGAGGGCGCCAAGGGCTGAGGGCGCCAAACGCGGCGGGCTGGCGGCACGGGTGGTGGTGGCCACCGGGCGGTCAGCACGGGAAAACGGCCGCCCCGGCGCGATCCGCGGGATCGCGTCATGA
>JAPLTR010000653.1 GCA_026398065.1 Verrucomicrobiota bacterium
CTTCGCCCCCACCCCTTCGTCACCGCCATGAGCCTCTGTCCGCTTCTCTCGCGCTCCGTCCGCCTTTGCTTCGTCGCGCTCCTCGCGCCCGCGGCCTTCGCCGCGATCCCCACGCCGTGGACCGCCAAGGTCGATGCGGCCGCCCCCTTGCCCGAGTACCCGCGCCCGCAGTTGCAGCGCGAGGGCTGGGTGAATCTCAACGGCCCGTGGGACTACGCCGTGCGCGCCCGCGACCTCGCCACCGCCCCGGCGACCTTTGACGGCAAGATCCTTGTCCCCTTTGCCATCGAGTCCGACCTCTCCGGCGTCAAACGCCGCGTCGGCCCGGGCGAGCGCCTGTGGTATCGCCGCACGTTCACCGCCCCCGATCTCGCGGGCGGCAAACGGCTCCTGCTCCACTTCGGCGCCGTGGACTGGCAGGCCGACATCTTCGTGAACGGCCAGGCCCTCGGCCGCCACGAGGGCGGCTACGATCCCTTCTCCTTCGATGTCACGGGCGTGCTCAAGCGCGGGGCCGAGCCGCAGGAGCTGGTCGTCGCGGTGTGGGACCCCACCGACGCCGGCGCCCAGCCCCGCGGCAAGCAGGTGCAGAAGCCCGGCGGCATCTGGTACACCCCCGTCACCGGCAACTGGCAGACCGTCTGCCTCGAAGCCGTCCCCGGCCCCCGGGTGAGCGGGCTCGCCATCGCCCCCGACTTTGACCGCGGCAGCGTGAGCATCCGCGTCGAGACGCAGGGCAACCGTACCGACGCCCGCGCCGAGATCGTCGTGCTGGCCGGCGGCCAGCGCGTCGCCAGCGCCGAACTCACGGACCTGGGCGCGCCCGCCGTGCTGCCCCTGCCGCAGGCGCGCGCCTGGTCGCCCGACGATCCGTTTCTGTACGACGTCGAGGTGACCTATCGCGGCGGCGCCAGCACGGACCGCGTGCGCAGCTACTTCGGCCTGCGCAAGGTCGAGGTGCGCCGCGCGCCCGACGGCTTCGACCGGATCTTTCTCAACAACCGCCCCTGCTTCATGCTCGGGCCGCTCGACCAGGGCTGGTGGCCGGACGGACTCTACACCGCGCCGACCGACGAGGCCCTGCGCTGGGATGTCGAGACGATGCGCCAGATGGGCTTCAACTTCGCCCGCAAGCACGTGAAGGTGGAACCCGCCCGCTGGTACTACCACTGCGACAAGCTCGGCCTCATGGTGTGGCAGGACCTGCCGTCGGCCATGCGCGCCGGTGTGCCCGGCCACCGGGTCGCAGCCAACCAGGCGATCGACGGCGTGTTTTCCCCGGAGGACGACGCCCAGTTCCGCCGCGAGCTGCACGGGATGATCGAAAATTTCCGCCACTTCCCCTGCATCGTCGCCTGGGTGCCGTTCAACGAGGGCTGGGGCCAGCACGCGACCAACGACATCCTCGCGTGGGTCAAACGCCTCGATCCCACCCGGCTCGTCGACGGCCCCAGCGGCTGGACCGACCTCGGCTTCGGCGACCTCCTCGACAAGCACGACTATCCCGGACCGGGCATGTTTCCCGCGCAGGGCGGCCGCGCCTCGGTGCTCGGCGAATACGGCGGCCTCGGCCTGCCGGTCGAAAACCACCTCTGGCAGCAGGACAAGAACTGGGGCTACCGCAACATGAAGGACCCGGGCGAACTCACCCAGCGCTACACCGCGCTCGCGGCGCAGCTGCCCGCCCTGATCGAGCGCGGCCTCTCCGCCGCGATCTACACCCAGATCACCGACGTCGAGATCGAGGTGAACGGTCTTGTCACCTACGACCGCCAGGTCGTGAAGATCCCGGTCGAACAGCTCGCCACCCTCCACCGCGAAATCATTTCCCCGAAGAAGAAATAGTTCCGATCTTCCCCGGGTTTCGCACCTCGGCATGAGGCGCAAGGAACCGCGTCTTGTAGGGCGTCTGTCTTGCAGACGCCTTGACACGATCTCCCCAAAGGCGTCCGCAAGCCGGACGCCCTACCCAGGCGATCGACCTTGGCGAAATCTCCCACAAACCCTCGGTGCAGCCCGCCCGGTCGGCTCACCGCTCGTTGACCAAACCGGTCGCACCGCCGGACCCGATCAAACCCGGCGGTTCCCTTCACGCCAGTTCGTTGAAGTAAAGACTGGTCTCCGACGGCTTCGGGGTCTGCGCCTGCGCGGCGCTCTGGGCTGCCGCCGGCGTCTTGCCCTTGCCGGACTTTTCGGCGGCCTCGGTTTTCTGGAGCTGCAATTGCGCGAGCTTCAACTGCAACGCCAGCAGTTCGGTGGTATAGGTCCGCACCAGGTCAGCCTTGGTCTTGGCGTCATCATCGCTGTTGTTCTCGTCCCGAATCTCTTTCTGGACTTTCGTGATCTGCTTTTGCGTTTGGGCGATCGCGCTGTCGACGGCGCTCGACGAGGTGGTCGAACCGCCGGAGGTGGAAATGCCGGAGATGCTCATGATGGAAGGAGGGCTGCGACGTAGGGCGACGCCCCGGCCGAAACCTGTCTGTTTCAGTCAGAACATCTTGAAACCTACAGGTCTTCAATCGACCCGTTTTGCGGCCGGCCCAAGGATTATTTTGCCCGGACGGGGCGAAAGTGCCGTCGCCGGCACGAGGTCATTGAACTACGGATACGCCCGCCTGAAGCGGCTCGGCTGTTTGCCGTTCCATCCGTGTCCATCCGTGGTCACCTTTTGCCGGAATCCGCCTCAGCCCGCCGCGCTCGCCTCGCCGCGGATTCGCCCCGCCGCAAAGCCCAGCGCGAGCCCCGCGAGAAATCCCGCGACATGCGCCCCGATATCCACGTGGGCCGCGCCTCCGCCCGCGCCATAGAGCGCGAGCACCACGACGCCGGACCCCAGGGTCACCAGCATCGCGCGCCAGCGATGCGGATGCTCCGCGCGTGAGAGCACGCGCAGCATGCGCCCCGTCAGCAGCCCCAGCCCCGCAAAAATCGCCGTCGAGGCGCCCAACGACCGGTACGGCCCCGGATACGCCAGCGCCGCCACCGCGAGATTCCCCAGTCCCGCCGCCGCCATCACCAGCAGCCAGCCGCGCAGCCGTCCCAAGGTTTTCACGACGGCCGTAAACAGCAGCAGCCCGCTCAGCGCATTGGAGATCACGTGCGCCCCGTCCGCGTGCAACCACAGTGCGGTGCCAATCCGCCACCATTCCCCCCGGTCGAAGATCGCCGCGGCATCCACGGCCCCCGCCTCCGCCCACGCGGGATGCGTTCCCTGCAGGCTGAAGACGGCCAGCACCGCCACCGCCCAGAGCAGCGGCGTGATCAGATCGGTGGCGTAGGTCATGGTCCCGAGCGGGAGGGGCTTCGGCGGCCAGCGCAGGCGTTCGCGGTCAAAACGGGACAGCTGCACCCGCACACGTTCCGCCACCTCCGCCTCCACCAGCAACCGGTGCCCCCCGGGCGCCTCCACGAGCCAGTACGGCCGGCCGAGCGCGAGCACCACCAGACCGTGGTCGAACGCCTCCTTGCCCGTCGCATAGACGCCCACCTCCACCAGGTCGGTGGGCATCGCGTCGTCGAGGGCGGTCGTCGCCGGCTCAAGCTGGGACATGGGCGCCATCATAGCAGTCGGGCGCCAAAGCGCCACCGTCCGTTTTACTTTGCCTCACCTTCTCGGCGGCAGCCCCGGCTCACACGCCGGCCGGCAGCTCGTACACTTCCACCAGACCAGCGCCGGACGAATTGCCCGCACCGCTCACCACCGCCGAATAGGCGCCGGGGGCGAGTGTGAGCACGAGGGCGGAATCCTTGCTGCCGGTCGCGAGCGCAAAGGCCCCGCTGGCCAGCGCGGCCGCGGGCACTTCCGCGCCGGCACTGGTCCAGTCGTCGTTCTGTCCGACCAACTGGCCGTTCTGATAAATCTTGAGGGTCGGGTCGCTGAGCGCGCCCGCCACGCCGAACGCGCCGAGCGCCGGTCCGATGCCACGGATCAGCATGCGGCGGGGTGCGGTGCCCTTCACGGCAAAGCCCGCGACCAGGGTGTTTTCCTCTCCGTCGACCTGGCCGCGGCTGGAGAGATTGATGATCCCGGAGGATTCGGTCGTGACCGCCAGATCGGCGTCGTAGATCTCCGCGAGGGCTACGCCGTCGCCGCCGTTCGGCATGACGACCAGCGTGTAGGCCCCGGGGGCCAGCGTCACGACCGCCGCGGAATCGCGGGCGCCGTCGGCCAGGCCAAACGCGCCCACGGCGGTCGCGGCACTGCTCGTCTCAGCGCCGCTCCAGTTGTCGTTGTCCGTCACGAGCGCGCCGGAGGACGCGTAGAGTTGGAGACGCGGATCGGCGAGCGCGCCGGACACGCCAAACCCGGTCAGCGCCGGTCCGATGGCCCGCAGGAGAACCCGTTTCGGCGCGGTGCCAGCGACGACGAAGCCCGCGATCAGCGAGC
>JAPLTR010000732.1 GCA_026398065.1 Verrucomicrobiota bacterium
CCCTCCGCCCGGGCCGCCAGCGCCGCGCAACAGCCCGCCGATCCGCCGCCGACCACCAGCACATCGGCGGTGGCGAGGAGCGGAATCTTTTCCAGAATGAGCGGTGCGTGGGTCACAGGGGCGAAGAATCAGTTGCTCGGCCTCACGCCGGCCCGACGTTTTCATACAGCTTGGCCAGCCGGTGGGCGTGCTCGTCGTACGCGGTTTCGAAGAGCTCCGTCGCGCGCGCCGCGCCGACCACCACCCCCGCGCTCAGAACCTTCGGCGGTTTTCCCGCGGCCACGAGCCGCGCCGCCACCTCGGCCTTGATCGAGTTCACCAACAGACAACCGCCGACGGTCGAGCCGGGCGCCACCGGCGTGTCGAGGCCGTCGAGCCGGATCATCGCATCGCCCACCGGGGCTCCGGTGTCGAGGATCAGGTCGGCAAAGTCCGTCAGCTTCTTCCCGTCGGCGCGACGCGAGGTGGAGGCCTTCGCGTGCGCGAGACTCACCAGCGCGACCACCCGCACGCCACGGCGTCGGAACTGCTCGGCCATCTCGATGGGCACCACGTTGCACCCGCTCGACGAGATGACCAACGCGCTGTCCGCAGTGCTGAGCGCGTAGTTGCGCAAAATGCGTTCGGCGAGCCCGCTCACGTTCTCCAAAAACATGGCCTGTCGCTGGCCGTTGGCCCCGACGACGAGGTTGTGAAACGAGAGCGACAGCTCGACGATGGGATTGAAGCCTGGAAACGAGCCGTAGCGCGGCCACATCTCCTCGACCATGATGCGCGAGTGGCCGGAGCCGAAGAGGTGCACCATGCGTCCGGCGAGGATCGTCTGGGCAAACCAGTCCGCCGCCTGCTGGATGGCCGCCTGTTGCGCGGCGACGGCATCGACGAGCGCGCGGGCCTTGGTGAGATAGGAGTCAGTGGGAGTCATGAGGAAAGAAGTGCGTGGTGCGCGGCCCCGATGGCACGGGCCCACTCGCCCAGCGCGGCGACAGCGACCGGCACGCGGTGCCCGCCCGGCCGCCATTCCACCCGGGCCAGTTCGGTCTCCAACGGCAAAAACAACGCATCGCCCGCCTGCACAATGCCGCCGCCGATGACCACCACCTCGGGGTCGAAGAGGTTGATGCAGGACCCCACCGCGCACGCGAGCGCCCGGACCGATTTCAACCACACGCGCGTCGCCCCGGCGTCACCCGCCCGATGCGCGACCACCAGCGCCGCCGTGTTGGAAAACCGTCCCTCGGTCCGCGCGGCCACGCTGCAATCTCCGATCATCACTTCAATCGCTCCCGGCATGCCCGTGATGCTCACCGCCCCCTCCGGATCGAGCGACATATGTCCGATGTGACCGGCGCGGCCGATCGCCCCGCGCAGCAGTCGTCCATCTGAAATCACCGCCCCGCCCACTCCGGTGCCAAGCGTCAGCATCACCACGTGCCGCCGTCCCTTCGCCGCGCCGATCCAGGCCTCGCCGAGGATGGCGGCGTGCGCGTCGTTCAGCACGGGCACTCCCGCTTCGCGGCCAAGCGCCCGGGTCCAGTCGATGCCCGTCAGCCCTGCGAGTTTTCCCGGCAAGTGCGCGATGCTGCGCCCGTCCGCTGCGGCCAGTCCCGGAGCGCAGACGCCAACCGCACCCGGGCCGGCGCCCTGGCGCTCCGCAAATTCACCGATGGTCGCGCGCGCGGCCGTCGTCCAGTCGTCCACCCCCGCCGTGCCGTCGTCGGTCGCCCGGCTCGCGCGTTGTAGCACCGTGCCGTCGCCGCTCACGGCCACGGCCTTGAGATTGGTGCCCCCCAAGTCGATGCCGCCGGCCCAGGTCATTGGTAGAGGTGCGCGACGCTCCGGCGATAGCCCTCGTAGTAGGCCTCGAGCTGATCCTCCGCCGCATGGGCGGTCGTCGTGCCGACAAACTGGTGGCTCGGCAGCATCACGGGCGTGTGCCCCTTCTGCAGCAGGCGCTCGGCCGTCTCGCAGCGCAGCATGTTGATCAACATCGCGCCGGTGACGGTCGAGGTCGGGCCGGTTCGCCACGCGAGGCCCGGCACCTCGACGACGCAGTCGCCCGGAGGGCACAGGTTGTCGAGGACGACATCCGCCACATCGATGAGTTTCCTGCCGGAGGAATGCGCCGGCTTGGACTGCGAACAGTGCGCGACCGACACCACGCCGATCACCGGCAGGCCGCGCGCTTTCGCCCCGAGCGCCATCTCGACAATCAACGGCCGGATCCCGGACGTGGAAATCACGATGAACGCGTCGTTCGGCCCGAACTTGAAGCCCGAGAGCAACTGCTCGGCGTAACCCTCGATTTTTTCGAGGAACAGCGGACCGCGCAGGCCGTTCATTCCGACGGTCGCGCAGTGCTGCGACACGGCCTGTTCCGCCCAGGAGAAGAAGCCCACAAAACAGCCCTGCCGCGGCGCCATCTCCTCGCACATCATGCGCGAGTGACCCGCGCCAAACATGAAAACCAGCCCGCCCTTGGCGATGCTGGTGGCGCAGATCTCCGCGGCGCGCTCGATCGCCGGCATCTGGGTGGCGCGCAGGCGCGCCAGCAATTCCTGGGTTTTGTCGAAGTAGTCGGTGGCGGAGCTCATAAAGAATGGATCTACGCTGAGGGGGAAATCGGCGGCGGAATCTGCCCCTCGCTCACGGTCCAGCCACCGTCGACGGCGAGCACCTGACCGGTGACGAACCGCGCCGCGTCCGAGAGGAGAAACACCGCCGCCCCGTCGCAGTCGTCGGGCCGCCCGATGCGTCCGCCGTCGAGCGGCTGTTTTGTGGCGATGAATTTCAAGATCCGTTCGTCCGCCGCTGCGCGCCGCGCCATCGGCGTTTCGACGAGCGCCGGCGCCAGCACGTTCAGCCGGATGTTCCGGTCCGCATAGTAGCCCGCGGCGGATTTCGTAAATCCGACGATCGCCGCCTTCGCCGCCGCG
>JAPLTR010000056.1 GCA_026398065.1 Verrucomicrobiota bacterium
CCACGATCGTGATCGGGAACGTTGCCGAGGTCTGGCCCGCCAGGATCGTCACGGTGGCCGGCACAGTCAGTTCGGTGGTGTCGTCCGAGCTGAGCGCCACGACCAGATCGGCGGTGAGCGTACCGCCGATGCGCACCGTACCGGTGGCCACCGGGTCGCCCTCGCGGACATTGCCCGGCGTGGAGAGGGCCAGGGCGGTTGATTCGTTGTCGAGCACGGTGATGGTCCCCGAGCCCGAGGTCCAGTTGGCAACCGAGGCGGTGACATGAGCCGTGCGCGGGCCATTGATGCGATTGTCGTCGACCACGACGATATTGAAGGTCGCGGAGGTGCGGCCTGCGGAAATCACGATCGTGGCGGGGGGCTGCAGGACCGTGGTGTCGTCGCTGACCAGTTGGACCACGACATCCGTGGCGGGGGCGGCGCTGACGGTCACCGTGCCGGTTGCGTCGGTGGTGCCCTCGGTCGTGGTGGCGGGCAGGCTGACGGCCAGTGTGGCGCTTTCGTTGTCGCGCAGCGCCACCACGCCGCTGGCGCTCGCCCAGGTGGCGGCGGCGGCGGTGATCGTAACATCGCGCGTGCCGTTCAGCAGGGTGTCATCCACGGGCGTGAGCTGAAAGGTCGCGCTCGACTGCCCGGCGGGAATGGTCACCGTCGCGGGCACGCGCAGACCCGCCGGCAGACTCGAAGTGAGCGCGACGGTGAGGGCGGTGGCAGGGGCGGGAGTGGCGCTGATCGTGATGGTGGCGGGAGCGGCGTTTTCGGCCAGGGCGGCGGGCAGCAAAAAGGCGAGCCGATTGGTGGAAATGCGGGCGACGACAATGTCATCGATCGCAAAACCGTCCACGGGGATCGCGAAGTTGTCGTAGTGATTGAACCGGATTTTAAACGTCGAGCTGTAACTTAGTCCGTGAGCGGCGAGTGCGGCGTCGAGATCGACGGTGAACTGGGTACAACCATCGGTGATGGCCGGCGAACGCAGGGACTGCACTTCGTACCAGTTGGTGCCATCGGCGCTGATGGCGACCCCGTCGAAATCCGCGCCATCCACAAACGGACTGGCCGGCGGCCCGTCGGGCTCATCACTGAACATCTTCGCCCAAAACTTCAGCACAAGATTGCGTTCGCCGGCGAGATTGACGGTGAGCGTCGCTTCGTTGCGCGAATAGCTGCCATCCACGGAGGAGTCCATGGTGAGATGGTAGATGCCTCCGTGGGGAAGGCTGGCGGTGGTCACTTGGTTCCGGAAGGTGCCGGTGCCAGTGGAGGTCCAGCGTGTGGCGTCCAGCGTGCCGCTTTCAAAGGTCTCGGTGAAGATCGGTACGGTGAACGGCTGGACGTCGAGCTGAACCACACGGGGTTGAGCTACGCCACTCGTGGTGTTTGTGAACGTCAGCGTCCCGGGATAGAGGCCGACATTCAAGCTTCCGGCCGTGGCGTTGGGGCTGACGGTGACCGTGACACTCGCGCCGGGCGCCAGTGTACCGCCGGTGGCGGACAGATCGAGCCACGGGACAGTTTTCGTCGCGGTCCACGTCAGCGGTGCGGTACCGTTGTTCGCCAGCAGGTAGTCGGTCGTTGCGGGTTTGAACGGTCCGCCGACCGTGCCGCCGAGGCCAAGCGGGGAGGTCGGGCCAACGGCGAGATCGTCGGGCAGATCGAAGTTTTCGACCAAGCCGACCGTGGTCGAGCTGGCGGGTGCGGTGGCACCTGCACCCATGCCGCGTTTTGCAAAACCGCGCCACACCTCCATCCGATTTGCACCACCGGTGGCGACAAGCTCGGCCTGCAGAATGGCATCACGCGCCTGCAGGTAGTTCGGGTTGGCCGGCGACAGCTTCATGCCGTCGGTCACGAGTTGGAGCGCCAGCTGGTTGAGATTGGCGCGGACCTCCCACAGGGTCACGCACCAAACTTCACCGGCGTTGTGGACCTCGGACGCCTGGCTGCCGATGACCGGGCTGCGGGGGATGCCCGGGTGAGAGCTTGCCTGGGTCGGGTCGATGTCGCGGAACGTGAGGGGATTCTTGGTGAGGTCGGTGGTGTAGGGATAGCGGCGGATGCCGAAATAGTAGTTCTGCGTGAGGCCACCGAGCTGGTGGCTGGCGTACGCGCCTGCCGCGTAGTTGCCGTTTACGTCGTCGCTTGGTTCGCTGAGCAGCGCGAGGCCGTAAAAGTCGGACCAGCCTTCGCCCATGCTGCGGCTCGCGGCAGCACTGATTCCGGCGCCGGCGCCCACGAGGCGGTTGCTCAGGCCATGCGTGTATTCGTGCAGGATGATCTCGGCGTCGAAATCGCCGTCACGCATCGGCGAGGTGCCGGTGAATACATACATCTGCATGCGGCCGGAGCTGCCATCCGGCGGGGTCGAGAAATTGGCGTTGTCGGTGCCCGAGCCGTCCTGGGCGTCCGCCTGGACGGCATCGTTGCCGAGGCCGCCGCGTCCGAAATTGTCGTTTTGGAAATTGCCCGCCGACTCGGTGAAGCCGAGCTCGTACAGTTTGTCGTGCATGAAATTGCACCAGTAGAACAGATTCACCACGGCGGCGTCCCGGTAGCTGCTGGGCTGCTGCGTGAGATCGAGGGGCGGATCGAACACGCGCGCGGTGCCGACGGCCTGCGGGCGCGGAAGGTCCGGCACATCGTCAGCATTCGCATCGATGTGGGCATCGACGTTGTTGCCGCGGGTTTCCATCACCCCGTCGTTGATCCAGCCATTGGGCGAAGCCGTGGTATTGAGCGCGGGTGTCGTGACCAGCGTGCGCGAAACGACCCCGGGCTGCACCGTCGAGGGCGTCGGGTGGCCAGGGGAGAAGGGGGAGGGGCTGTCGCTCGTAAAGACGCGATAGGTCGCATTGCTGATCCGCTCAGTGAGGGAGTGACGCACCACGGGTTCGCCGCTCTCGGCGTCGACGAGAATCCGAAACATCTCGCCCCGGGTGCGGCTTGTGCAGACCACCTCCCACGCCAGGCGCAGGGTGGTCGAATCCATGGGCAACCACACGAGGTGGGCTTCGGCGCCGTTAAGCGGAGCCGCCCGGAATGTCTGGCGTCGCTCGGCGTCGCGTGCCGTATCCTGCGGTTCCACCTGAGCCGAGGTAAGCGCGTCACCGAGATTCCGGGCGGCGATGGCGACTGCTTCCCGGGCGGAGACCGGTGGGGCCGAGGCGAGGGCCGCGCGCGCCGGCGCACTGCGCCTCACCGCAGTCTCAGGATCGGCGACAAACCGGCTGGCCACATTGACCAGTTCGCCACGCGCGGTCAGGTGGGCCTGAAAGGTCGCGTCGAAAACCGCGATGTCGTCGAGCCGCTGTTCCCAGACGACCGTGCGCAGACCGTTGTGTCGCGTGACGTAGTCGCGCCGAACCCGGGCGCGGGTCAACGCCTCCGGGCCGTGACCGAAGAGCGCCTGATTCTGGGCAACAAACGTCTGAACGGCCAGATTCGGGTTCGCAACCTGGCCCTGAGCGACGACCCCGGACACCGGGTTTGCACTCGAGAGAAACCGGTTGGTGGAGCGAATGAAGCTGGGCGCCCGTACCACGGGATCGCGATCCAGCTTCGCGTCGGGTACAGACCGGCGCAGGGTCGTCAGTGCGGTGTCGCTCGGCGAACCGACGAGGCTGGCAGATCCTGTCGAAATGCTCGGAGTGACAGGTACCCGGCGGTCAAAATTCTGCAATGGCTCACGGGCGGACTGGCTTCCGGTGGCTGGGGTCTGGGCCGCAGCGACGCTGCATACGGCGGCGACGAGTAGGGCGGAGGTCGCGCGCTTGATGCGCAGCCAGCAGCCGGCCCGAGCGAAAGGGCCCGCCGCCGCGGGAGCGCGCCAGAGCGCAAGTGGAGCTGACGCCATGGCCGGAAATCTTTCAGTGGGGTGCAAAACGGCTACGTGCGTGACGGACTCCATCGTTGTCGTAAAGTACCACTTGGGTCATACACAGCGATAGCAATTATTAACTAAGTTCCTCTACTCAGTCTACTAACACCCTGCATACCCCGGAGAGCTTGTGGGACTCAATAGAGTGTGTAGAGACCGGCCGTAGACATTGCGCCGGCGGTTACCACACCGTCCAACCGCCATCGACCACGAGCGTATGGCCGGTGATGTAGGAGGCCCCGTCCGAAAGCAGAAAGAGCGCGGGACCGACGACTTCCTCGCGGTGGCCGATGCGGCCGAGCGCGGTCTTGGCGTTGAGTTGGGCGATGAACTGCGGCAGGTCCGCCTGGATCTTGGGATTCGGAAACGGGCCGGGCGCCACGCAGTTGAACCGGACACCCTTCGGCCCGAAATGCACGGCCAGATAGCGGCACATCTGAATGAGCGCGGCCTTGCTCGCACCGTAATCGATGGGATTGGGCGCCATCGGCGCAAAGTAGATCTTCGGATCGGGCGCGACGAGGCCGTACATGCTCGAAAAGAGAACGATGCTGCCCCGTCCCTTGGCCGACATGGCGGTGGCGACGGAGCGACAGAGTTCAAAGGCCGGGGAGAGCGAGCCCGTGAGCGTGCGGTCAAGATCGGCCGTCGAAATCTCCTCCAGTTTCTTGCCCGACGACGAGACGAACGGCAGATGCACCAGTCCGTCGGGCGTGCCGTGCGCCTCGATGAGTTGCGCGACGGCGGCGCGTTGCGCGGCAAGATCGGTGAGATCGACCGACACGGGGACGGTGCGGCTCAAAACCCGCTCGCGGACGAGCGCCTCTGCCCGGCCCGGCAGCTCGAGGCAGATCGTCGTCGCGCCCGCGGCATCCAGAGCAGCGGTGATGGGGGAGCCGAGATAGCCGGCGCCGCCCGTGACCCAGATGGTTTTTCCAGCGAAGGTGGTGTTGGGATTCATGAAAGGGAGAAGCGGGAGGGGAGGGGTCAAAGGCCGGCCAGGGTCAGAGACTTCAGCTCTAGGTACTCATCGACCCCGTAGCTCGAGCCTTCGCGACCAAAGCCCGATTGTTTCACGCCGCCGAACGGAGTGGTCTCGGAGGAGATGAGGCCGGTGTTGATGCCGATCATCCCGCAGGCCAGCGCTTCGGCCGCGCGCCAGATTCGCGTGGAATCGCGCGAGTAAAAATAGGCGGCGAGGCCGTGTTCGGTCGCGTTGGCGAGGGCGATTCCGTCCGCCTCGCTCCCGAAGCGGAACAGGGGGGCGACCGGGCCGAAGATCTCGGTCTGGGCCAGTTGCATCGCAGGAGTGGCGCCCACGAGGACGGTCGGCTCGAAGAAGGTGCCGCCCAGCGCGTGACGGTGGCCGCCCGTGAGCACTCGCGCGCCCTTTGCGAGGGCGTCGGCCACGAGCGCGGCGACGTGGGCCGCGGCCGCCTCATTGATCAACGGCCCCTGCTGCACGCCTTCGGTGAGACCGTCGCCAACGGTCAGTTTTTTGACGGCAGCGGTGAGTTTCTCCGCGAAGGCATCGTGAACCCCGGACTGCACCAGCACGCGGTTGGCGCAGACGCAGGTCTGGCCGGTGTTGCGGAATTTCGAGGCGAGAAGCCCGTCAACCGCCGCGTCAAGATCGGCGTCGTCGAAAACAATGAAGGGGGCGTTGCCGCCGAGTTCGAGCGAGAGGCGCTTGAGGGTGGGGGCGCATTGCTGCATGAGCAGCCGGCCGACTTCGGTGGAGCCGGTGAACGACAGTTTGCGCACCACGGGGCTCGCCGTCAGCAACGGCCCAATCTCCGAACCGCTGCCCGTGACGACCGAAAGGACGCCGGGGGGAATACCTGCCTCCTGGCCGAGAACAGCGAGCGCGAGCGCCGAAAACGGGGTCTGCTCGGCCGGCTTGACAACCATCGTGCAGCCGGTGGCGAGGGCCGGGCCGACCTTGCGCGTGATCATCGCGGCGGGAAAATTCCACGGGGTGATCGCGGCGCAGACTCCGATGGGTTCCTTGAGGACGAAGTGACGCCGGTCGGATTGTTTGCTCGGGACCGTGTCCCCGTAGATGCGGCGGCCTTCCTCGGCAAACCACTCGAGGAAACTGGCGGCATAGACGATCTCGGCGCGAGACTCGGCGAGCGGCTTGCCCTGCTCAAGCGTCATGATGCGCGCCAGATCTTCGCGATGCTGATGGATGAGTTCGGCCCAGGTGCGGAGAACCTTTCCGCGTTCGTGCGCGGGCTGCCGGCGCCACACAGGGAAGGCGGCCTCGGCGGCGAGGATCGCCCGCTCGATCTCCGCCCGACCCAGCCGCGGGGTTCGGCCGAGTTCGCGGCCGGTGGCCGGACCAGCGATGGCAGAGGTGCGTCCATCCGAGGAGGAGATCCATTCCCCGGCGACAAAAGCGCGCTGCGAGAACAAACGGGGGGCGGCGAGACGGTTCATTTCCAGCAGAAGTGGATCTCAGACGCGGCGCGCGCCAGCGAATTCAGTGCACGTGCCGGCGATCCGAATCTGCCGGTCGACGAACTCGCCAATCGAGAGCCGGAGCCGCCGCCGGCGAGGAATGCGGCGCGGTTGGATCGGAGGCCGAGATTCTTCAGGTGAAACGAACCTGGGATCGGACCGGCGAAGAAGGGGGCGAGCAAACGTTGCATGCAATGTGGCGTTGTTTTCGCGCTCCTAGCGGTGCGTGGCGAGCGAGGTCCTGGGCTTCAGGGCGAACAATAGGGTTGCGCAGACAACCAGACAGACGACGACAAACAGGAACATGGTGCCGAGGTCGATCTTGGCGTCGCGTAGCGCCCCGCCGGCGTAGATACCCAGGCCACCGATCGTGCACGAGAGGAGGTTGAGCACACCGTAGCCGGTTGCCCGGTAGCGCGGATCGGCGATCAGGCAGAGGATCGGCATCATGTTTGCATCGGTAAACGTTCGCGTGACGCCGTAGATCACAATCCCGGCGATGGCGACGGCCAGCACGGTGGTGACGCTGAGCATCAGCACGCCCACCGCCGCGATACAGAGGCCGACCGCCGGCACAAGAATTCGCGCCCGGGGATTCGTCTTCGAAAAACGGTCTGCAAGGAAACCGCCGAGTAGCACACCGGCAAACGAGGCGGCGTTGAGGTAGCCTGTGGCAGAAAAACCGGCCTCGCCCTGCCCCAGGTGAAAGCGCTCCTGAAAATACGTGGGCAGCCAGCCGACAAGTCCCCAGCCGACGACCCCGAGCAGACCGAAAAAGGCGAGGGCGAGGATGAACGACCCATTGCCGAACAGGCTGCGAAGCGCCGCGCCAAAGCTCACGTTCGAGTCCGCCGCCGGGCTGTCCGCCGGCGATGTGGCGGTGGATTCTCGCGGCGCATCCTTCAGGGCAAAGAGCAACACGCAGGAATAGGCGATGCCGACGCCCCCAAAGATGGCAAACGGCACCTGCCAGGCATGACGCTCGGCGATCCAGCCGCCGACGCCGCCGAGGCCCTGGCCGATCATGATGCCGGCGAGGTGCACGCCCGTTGCGAAGGAACGCGTCGTGCCGCGATGGTAGTCGGCGATGAGGGCCAGTGCGGCGGGAATGTAGCACGCCTCGCTGATTCCCATCAGAGCACGCGCCACGAGCAGGCCCTCAAACGTGGTCGCATGCGCCGTCAGCCACGTCACGGCGGACCAGACAAACAGGCTGACGATGATCACTCGACTGCGACTGAAACGGTCGGCAAGAAATCCGGCAAAGGGGCTGAGAAGCCCGTAGATCCAGAGGAAGACGGAGGTCAGCAACCCGAACTGGGCGTCGCTCATCGGCACCGCCGCGACAATCGAGGTCCGCATCGTCGTGATCATGTTTCGGTCGAGGTAGTTCAGTCCTCCGACGACACAGAGGAGGGCGACGACCAGCCAGGCGCGAAAGGAGGGCTTGGGATCGGAGGTCATGGAGCGGGGAACATTCTTCCGATCATCGGCCCGGTAGCGCTCAGTAGCCCTTGTCCCAGCGCGGCTCGATGTTTTCGGCGGCGGACTCGGACAGCCAGACATCGGTGCGCAACGTCTGGAGAATCGACTCCGGCACGAGGGGGGTGACCGGGCCGTGCAGCACGAGCCGGGTCGTGAACCGCTGCCAGGAGGCAAACGAGCCGTCCACCGTGATCGCATGGATGTCGATGCGGTGTTTCGCGGCGATGACCTCGGCGGGCCCGATGGTCGCGGCCTTGGGCGGGACGGCGGCGAGATCGCCGCTCATGCCGAAGCTGCCGTGGAGCGAATTCTGCGCAATGGTCAGCGGGTGCAGCGTGCAGACACGGGGGCCCATCTGCTTCCATTCGTCGAGCGAGGCCGCGGCGAACTCCGGCGCGCCGGGATCGATGAAAGCCAGGTGTCCGGCCCAGCCGGGACCGCTGTAGCAAATGTCGGCGCCGCCGAGGTCCGCGAGCATCTTGCCGTAGACCCGGATGTTTTTGTCGTTGGGGCCGTGAATGTTTTTCTCCGGCGGGCGCAGCTTCGCGTCGATCTGCGACCAGAAGTACCTCTTGAACGCATGCATGAACCCGAACTCCCAGGTCTCGGGCGCGATCTCGCCCTTCTCGTTCGCATACTCGTCCATGTTGAATGTGTGGAGCCGCCGGCAATCGATCCGGAAGGTATTGATCAGGTGCGCGAGGCGTGCATAACGCGGCCAGGGATTGGGCGTGATCATGACCAGCGTCTGCCCCGCCTCCATCGCCGTCTTGATCCGGTGGAACATGTCCGCGATCCAGAGGAACTCGATGTCGGCCCCGGGCATCACCGTGATCTTGAAATCCGGATTCCAATGCTTGGTGATGTCCTCCTTCTTGATCTTGCGGACACGCGCGATTTCGGCGCGGTCGCGAAAGGGGATGAATTCGGCGGGGGCGTAGGCGAATTTAGCGGGCGGCTTTTTCATAGGTGCAATTTCCGGCGAGCCAGGTTTGCGCAGGTCGAAGATCGTCGTTCCACAGCACGAGATCGGCGTCGGCGCCGGCTTCGAGCCGGCCTTTGTGGCTGAGACCGAGGAGACGGGCGGGATTGAGGGTGCCCATCGCCCAGATTTGCTCAGGAGGGAGATCGAGCCAGCCGAGCAGGTTGGCCATGCCTCGGTCCATGGTGAGCGCGCTGCCGGCCAGGGTGTTGTTGGTCGCGTGCCGCGCGGCGGTTTCGGGAGACACGCGCACCGGATAGCCCCACGGGGTGTCGTAGGTGCCCGGGGGAAGACCCGCGCCGATGTTGGAATCCGTAATAAGGATCACGCCGGCAAACGACTTGGCGGCGACGGCCGCGCGGATCGCAGTCGGATGGACGTGAACGCCATCCGCGATGAAATCGACGGTCGCCCTCGGATCGGCGAGCACCGCCTCGACCACTCCAACCGGCCGGACGCCGGGGTCGGTCTCAGGCGGGGCGTAGAACACGTCATAGAAATGGGTCGCATGCGTCGCGCCGGCGGTCAGCGCGGCTTCGGTCTGTTCGACCGAGGCGCGGGTGTGGGTGAGAAACGCCGGGATGCGTTTTTCGCGCAGGCGCGCGATGACCGGCAGGATGTTCGGCGCATCGGGGCTCAACGACATCGCGGCGAGACGTCCGCCACACGCCGCGATGATTCGCTCCAGCAACCCGAGGTCACCGGGGAGGGTGGGGCAGGCGGCTCCGCCGACCGCCATGAACGGACCTTCGAGATGCAGGCCGGGGATGTTCACCGCACGGACCGACGGAATGGCGGCGGCGACGGATGCGAGCCGTTCCAGCCAGCCGTCGCGGATTTGCGGGACGATGGTCGGCAGCACGGTGGTGACACCGAAGCGGCCGAGCTCGCGGGCGGCCGCGTGCAGCCCGTCCGGGCCGGATTCATAGAGGCTGTGCATCACCCCATGCGTGTGAAGGTCGATCAGTCCCGGCGTCAGCAGCCGGCCGGCCCCTTCGATCACCGTGGGGTTGCGCACCTCGGCGCGGAGTGAACCTGGGACGGTCCCGACCGCAACGATCCGACCATCGCGCACCAGCACATCGCCGGAAGTGATCTCCCGCCCCGGATTGACGATGCGGACTTGGCGGATCAGGAGGGCGCTCATCGTACTTGAGTTTGGGATACGATCAACCGGCGAGCAACGCGAGGGCCTCGTCGACCGACAGGCCGTCGTGGACCATGCCCATGAGTGCCTTGGTGATACCGGCGGGGTTGGCGTGCTGAATGATGTTGCGGCCATAGACGATGCCGGACGCGCCCTGTGCGAGGAGCGCCGCGGTGCGCTGCAAGATTTCCCGGTCACCCACTTTTCCGCCGCCGCGCACGAGAACAGGAATGCCCCCCGCCACCTGAATCACCCGGTGGTAGACGCTGACGTCGTCCGTGGGATCGGCCTTGATGACGTCGGCCCCCAGCTCAACGGCCTGGCGAACGAGCGGGACGATCTTTTGGTCGTCACCGTCGACCATGTAGCCGCCGGCCTTTTCGTTGGGCTGAAACACCAGCGGTTCGACCATCATGGGCATCCCCAGGCGGTCGGAGAGCGGTTTGAGGCGGAGGATGTTTTCGACGCACGCCTCGCCGACCTCCGGCTGGTCGGGAATCTGAAACAGATTCACGCACATGCAGGCCGCGTCGAGCTGCACCGCCTGCTCCACAGGGTTTTCGATCATGCGGCTGTAGAGGTGGCGGGGCAGTTTCTTGCCGTAGACGTTCGCGACATCGGTGCGGAGGACGAGCGACGGTTTAAAGCGGCCCGGCAGGTCTTGGAGATGGCGGGCCTGTCCGACGGTGAGCTGGATGGCGTCGGGCCCGGCGGCCGCGACGATCGCAACGGCGCGACCGATGTCCTCGATGCCGCCGAGGAAGCTAGGTTCATTGAAAAAGCCGTGGTCGATCGCGACATCGAAGCACCGGAGCGAACGGGGATGAAACAGGCGGTTGAGACGGTAGGCTTTCATGCGTGGGCGGGAGATGGTCTTCCGGTTCTTGATCAGGCGGCGAAGCCGAGTTCCCTGGCGGTTTCGCCGATGGCTTCGTCGATGAGGTCGAGCCCCCTGAGGAGCGTGGCTTCGTCCATGACGATGGGCGGGCTCATGCGCAGGATGTGTCCCGCGGGGATCCACGCGAGGCCCTTGCGGAACGCCTTCTGGTAGACGAGCGCGCCGGCCTGGTCGAAGGGCTCCTTCGTCTGCCGGTCCTTCACGAGTTCGATGCCCATGAGACAGCCTTTGGCGCGCACATCGCCGATGATCTTATGGGCGGCCTGCATTTGCTTCATGCGGCGCAAGGCGACCTCACCAAGATGGGTGGCGTGTTCAAGGAGCTTCTCCTCCTCGATCACCTGCGTGGAGATGAGCGCAGCCGCGCAGGCCATGGGATTGCCACCGTAGCTGCT
>JAPLTR010000936.1 GCA_026398065.1 Verrucomicrobiota bacterium
TCGCCGTCATCGGCGCCGGCCCCGCCGGCCTCGGCTGTGCCGCCGAACTCGCCCGCCTCGGCCATCAGGTCACCATTTTCGAAAAGCAGCGCCAGCCCGGCGGCCTCAACACCTACGGCATCGCCTACTATAAGATGAAGCCCGAGGTCAGCCTCGCCGAGGTCGAGCTCGTCAAATCCCTCGGCGTCGAAATCCGCTGCGGCGTCACCGTCGGTCAGGACATCACCGTCGCCCAGCTCGAAAAGGATTTTGCCGCGATCTTCGTCGGCATCGGGCTCGGTGCCGCGACCCGGCTCCACATCCCGGGGGAAGACCTCCCCGAGGTCCTCGACGCCCTCACCTACATCTCGCAAATCCACACCGAACCGCTCGACCAGATCCCCACCGGTCGCCGCGTTGCCGTCATCGGCGCCGGCAACACCGCCATCGACGCCGTCACCCAGGCGAAGCGCCTCGGCGCCGAGCGCGCTTTCATCGTCTACCGCCGCGGCGAACCCGAGATGTCCGCCTACGATTTCGAGTACGACCACGCCAAGGACGACGGCGCGCACTTCCTCTTCCACGCCGCCCCCGTCGAGGTTCTCGGCACCGGCGGCCACGTCACCGGCCTCCGGCTCATCCGCACCCGCCTCGTCGGCGACCGGGTCGAGGTCATCCCCGGCACCGAATGGGTCGAGCCCTGCGACCTGGTCCTCAAGGCCGTGGGCCAGGAAAAACAGGCCGCCCTCCTCCGCACGCTCTTCCCGGCCCTCGCCATCGACGCCAAGGGCGTGATCCAGCGCGACCCGCTCACCGGCGCCACCAGCCTGCCCCACGTCTTCGCCGGCGGCGACTGCGCCAACGGCGGCCGCGAGGTCGTCAACGCCGTCGGCGAGGGCAAGAAATCCGCCCACGCCATCCACGCCTTTCTCACCCACTCCCTCGCCCAGCCCGTCCTCCAGCCCTCGCGCCTCGGCTCCAAGACCGGCGCCACCGGCTCCGGCCTCCTCCGCCCCATCCGCGCCCACGAACTCGAGGAAGCCCTGAAACCTTAAAATCGCGTATCGGCATTTAAACTACGCCACCGCCCCGCCGCCCGTCCGAATCGAGAATCAAAATTCGAAAATCGAAAATCCACCCATGGCCGATCTCTCCACCAATCTCGCCGGCATCAGATCCCCCAACCCTTTCTGGGTCGCCTCCGGTCCGCCCGCCAACACCGGCTACCAGGCCCACCGCGCCTTCGAGGCCGGCTGGGGCGGTGTCGTCTGGAAGACCATCGGCGACCCCATCATCAACGTCGCCTCGCGGTATTCCGCCCTCAACTACGGCAAGGACCGCATGATCGGCCTCAACAACATCGAACTCATCAGCGACCGCTCGCCCGAGACCAATTTCCGCGAGATCGCCGAGGTCAAAAAACGCTGGCCGCACCACGCCGTTATCGCGTCCCTCATGGTCGACACCCGCGAACGCTGGCACGAGTTCGTGAAGCGCGCCGCCGACGCCGGCGCCGACGGCATCGAGCTCAACTACGGCTGCCCCCACGGCATGTGCGAGCGCGGCATGGGTTCCGCCGTCGGCCAGCAACCCGCCGTCGCCGAAAAAATCACGAGCTGGGTCATGGAGGTCGCGACCATCCCCGTGATCGTGAAGCTCACCCCCAACATCACCGATATCACCGCCGCCGCCCGCGCCGCCAGGCGCGCCGGCGCCAACGCCATCTCGCTCATCAACACGATCAACTCGATCACCAACGTGAACCTCGACACGTTTGTGCCCGAGCCCACCGTCCGCGGCCTCAGTTCGCACGGCGGCTACTGCGGCCCCGCCGTGAAGCCCATCGCGCTCAACATGGTCCAGGCCTGCGCCGCCGACCCCGACGTCCGCCTCCCCATCTCCGGCATCGGCGGTATCGCCACCTGGCGCGACGCCGCCGAGTTCATCGCCCTCGGTTCGACCAGCGTGCAAGTCTGCACGGCGATCATGCACTACGGCTTCCGCATCGTGGAGGACATGAACGAGGGGCTCAGCGCCTACCTCGACAGCAAGGGCATGAAGTCGGTCACCGAGCTGATCGGCCGCTCCGTCCCCACGTTGCAGAAATGGGAGACCCTCGACCTCCACTGGCAGCGCGTCGCCCGCATCGACTACGAGAAATGCATCGGCTGCAACCTCTGCTACATCGCCTGCGAAGACGGCGCCCACCAGTGCATCGACCTCAAGAGCCCCGACGATCTCAAGGTCGGCCTCGGCCCCGGGAGAGTCCCGCACAAACCCGTCCCGAAAGTCCGCGAAGAAGACTGCGTCGGCTGCAACCTCTGCTCCCTCGTCTGCCCCGTCGACGAGTGCATCACGATGACCGAGATCCCCAACGGCCAGCCGCAGATGAGCTGGTCCGACTACCAGTCCAAACTCACCACCGGCGAAATGCAGCCCATCCCGCCGCATCCGTAAATAGACCACAGAGACACGGAGCCCCCAATCCCCGGCTCTTTCATCTCTCTGTGCCTCTGTGTCTCTGTGGTTCAACTCTGATACCTTTAAACCCTTTCCTCCCTCCCAACCCATCATCCCTAAGAAGACATGAACCACGGAGACACAGAGGCACAGAGACAGAAGCTGAACGAACTGACGCATCGCGTGATCGGCCTCTGTATGGAAGTGCACCGCGAAGTTGGTCCCGGCCTCTTGGAGTCGGCCTACGAAGAAGCCCTCGCTTACGAACTCACCCAGGCCGGCCTCAGCTTCGAACGCCAGCGCGACATGCCGCTGCTCTACAAGGGCATCAAGCTCGATTGCGGCTACCGATTGGATTTCATCATCGAAAACCAATTGATCATCGAACTTAAAGCCGTGACCGAACTGCTCCCGATCCATCACGCGCAATTGCTCACCTACCTCAAGCTCGAGCGGCGTCAGCTCGGCCTTCTCATCAACTTCAACGTCCCCGTCCTCAAAGACGGCGTGCGCCGCGTAGCTTCAGGCGACCTTTTCAAGTCCGAGAAACCCACCCGCACTGACCTCGGCCAGCTTGCGCTTCTCCTCTGTGCCTCTGTGTCTCTGTGGTTCAAGACCCACATCACCCTTTCCTCATGAACCAAACCCTGACCCCCTGCCCCAACTACATCGCTGGCGAATGGCTCACGCCGTCTGGCCCGACCACGCCGGTCTATAATCCCTCCACCGGCGACGTTATCGCCGAGTGCCCCGCCGGCGGTGCCGCCGAGGTCGGCGATGCCGTCGCCGCCGCCGCCGCCGCGTTCCCCGGCTGGAGCGAGACGCCCGCGGTCGAGCGCGCGCGTGTGTTCTTCCGCTTCCGCCAGCTCATCGAACAAAACTACGACAAGCTCTGCGTCACTGTCTCCCGTGAGCACGGCAAGACCCTCTCCGAGGCCCGCGGCGACGTCCATCGCGGCCTCGAAAACGTCGAGTACGCCTGCGGTGTTCCCACGCTGCTCTTCGGCGACACCCTCGAAAACCTCGCGCGCGGCGTCGACTGCGAGACCCTCAACCAGCCGCTCGGCGTCTGCGCCGGCATCACGCCGTTCAACTTCCCCGCGATGGTCCCGCTCTGGATGTACCCGCTCGCCATCGCCTGCGGCAACACCTTCGTCCTGAAGCCGAGCGAGAAGGTCCCGCTCACCGCGATTCTCCTCGGCCAGCTCCTCGAGCAGGCCGGTCTCCCCAAGGGCGTCTTCAACATCGTCCACGGTGGCCGCCCCTGCGTCGACGCCCTGCTGACGCACCCGAAGGTCCGCGCCGTCTCCTTCGTCGGCTCCACGCCCATCGCGAAATACATTTACGAGACCGGCACGCGAAACGGCAAGCGCGTCCAGGCCAACGGTTGTGCGAAAAACTACATCGTCATCATGCCCGACGCCGACATCGGCAAGACCGTCGAGGCCCTCTCCACCGCCGCCTTCGGCTGCGCCGGCGAGCGATGCATGGCCGGCTCCACCGCGCTCACCGTCGGCGCCGCAGCTGAACGCCTTCTACCCGATCTCATCGCCGCCGCGAAGGCCATCAAGGTCGGCCGTACCGACCAGCCCGCGCAGCCCGACATGGGCCCCGTCATCACCGCCGCCCACCGCGACCGCGTGCTCAGCCTCGTCGCCACCGGCGAGAGCGAGGGTGCGAAGATCATCGCCGATGGCCGCGGCGCGCGCGTGCCCGACGCCCCGCGCGGCTTCTACCTCGGCGCCACCATCGTCGACGGCGTGGAGGCCAACATGACCCTCGCCCGCGAGGAGGTCTTCGGCCCCGTCCTCAACGTCATGCGCATGGGCGACCTCGACGCCGCCATCACGCAGGCCAACGCCTCCGCCTTCGGCAACGGCGCCGCGATCTTCACGAGCAGCGGTCGCGCCGCCCGCGAGTTCAAGCACCGCGTCAAGGCCGGCATGGTCGGCATCAACGTCGGCGTCCCCGCGACGATGGCGATGTTCCCCTTCACCGGCTGGGACGACTCCTTCTACGGCGACCTCCACATCCAGGGCAAGGAAGCCGTCCAGTGCTACACCCAGCAAAAAGTCATCACGTCCCGCTGGTTCGGCGGTGATGTCGGCGACGTATGGAAAAAATAATTACAAATCACGTCACAGAGCGCACCGAGTCCTCACGGAGGCCCCAGAGTCCGATCCCTTCCGACTCCGTGACCTCTGTGCCTCCTCCGTGGTCTCTGTGACAAAGAAATCAATCCTCCAAACTCCCCTTCCTCCACCATGTCGCTATTGATCAAAAACGGCGAAATCATCACCGCCGACAGCCGCTACCACGCCGACATCTACTGCGAGGGCGAAACCATCACGAAGATCGACCGCGGCCTCACCCCGCCCGCCGGCACCGAGGTGATCGACGCCACGGGGAAATTCGTCTTCCCCGGCTTCATCGACCCGCACGTCCACATCTACCTGCCCTTCATGGGCACGCTGGCCAAGGACACCTACGTCACCGGCTCGCAGGCCGCGCTCGTCGGCGGCACGACCACGCTCATCGAGATGTGCTGCCCCGCGCGCAAAGACGACGCCCTCGCCTCCTTCGATCTCTGGCACAGCCAGGCCGCTGGCAAGTCCGCCTGCGATTTTACCTTCCACATGGGCGTCACCAAGTTCGACGCCACCACGGAACAACAGCTCCGCGAGATCGTCCGCCGCGGCATCAGCTCCTTCAAGATCTTCCTCGCCTACAAGGGCGCCTTCGGCATCGACGACACCGAACTCTACAAGACGCTCAAGCTCGCCAAGGAGCTCGGCGTCGTCGTCACCGCCCACTGCGAAAACGAGACGCTCGTCTCCGAGCGCTGCGCGGAGCTGCTCGCCGCCGGCAAGACCGACCCCGGCCAGCACCACGAGAGCCGCCCGCCGCTCGTCGAGGCCGAGGGCGTGCATCACCTGATGACGTTTGCCGAGCTCACCGGCGCCGCCACCTACATCGTCCATCTCTCCTGCAAGGAGGCCCTCGACCAGGCCATCGCCGCCCGCCAGCGCGGCGTCCGCGTCGGCGTCGAGACGCTCATCCAGTACCTCACCCTCGACAAGACCTACGCGGAAAAACCCAATTTCGAGGGCGCGAAGTACGTCATGTCGCCCCCGCTCCGCGACGCCCGCAACCAGTCCGTCCTGTGGAACGGCCTGCGCGACGGCCTCATCAACACCATCGCCACCGACCACGCCCCCTTCGATTTTGAGAAGCAAAAACCGATGGGCAAGGACGACTTCACCAAGATCCCCAACGGCATCCCCTCCCTCGAGGAGCGTATCAATCTTCTGTATACCTACGGCGTCGCCCGCGGCCGCATCGATCTCCACACCTTCGTCAATACCGCCAGCACCGCCGTGGCGAAGCAGTTCGACCTCTTCCCGCGCAAGGGCGCGATCCAGCCCGGCGCCGACGCCGACCTCGTGGTCTTCGACCCGTCCTACCGCGGCAAGATCTCGGTCAAGACCCAGCACATGGCCGTCGACTACAGCGCCTTCGAAGGCTGGGACCTCGAGGGCCGCGCCAGCGTCGTCACCGTCCGCGGCCAGGTCGCCGCCCGCGACGGCAAATTCACCGGCACCCTCGGCCGCGGCCAGTTCCTCCAGCGCAAGCCGAGTCATTTTTAAAAATGACGAATTCCGAATGACGAATTTTCGAATGACCGGCGAGCGTCACCCTCCTCTCAGTTTCTGACATTCGTCATTCGGCATCCGTCATTCGTCATTTTCCGCCACCACCACCATGTCCTCCGATCCCGGCCTCCGCGAAAACGCCCCCGACGTCGAACTCGACCTCTCCGTCATCGAGCACTCGCACCTCTACAACGCCGACCTCGCGCCGGTGCCGGCCAGCGGACGCAAGTGGGGCATGCTCAGCTTCGCCGCGCTGTGGATTTCCATGTCCGCGTGCATCCCCACCTACATGCTCGCCTCCTCGCTCATCGGCGGCGGCATGAACTGGTGGGAGGCCATCCTCACGATCTTCCTCGGCAATCTGATCGTCGTCGTGCCGATGATTCTCAACGCCCACGCGGGCACCAAATACGGCATCCCCTTCCCCGTCCTCTGTCGCGCCTCCTTCGGCACCGTCGGCGCCAATATCCCCGCCCTCCTCCGCGCCCTCGTCGCCTGCGGCTGGTTCGGCATCCAGGCGTGGATCGGCGGCAATGCCATCTACAAGATCCTCGCCGTCTTCTGGCCCGCGCTCGCGACCGGCACACCGATCGGCTTCCTCGGCATCACCGGCGCGCAGTTCCTCTGCTTTCTCTTTTTCTGGGGCATCAACATGTGGGTCATCTATCGCGGCATCGAGACGATCCGCCTCCTCCTCAACATCAAGGCCCCCCTCCTCATCGCCCTCGGCCTCGCGCTGCTCTACTGGGCCTACAGCAACGCCGGCGGCTTCGGCCCGATCCTCTCGCAACCCTCCGCCTTCGATCCCGGCCAGCCCAAGGCCGGCCAGTTCTGGCCCTACTTCTTCCCCGCGCTCACCGGCATGATCGGCTTCTGGGCCACGCTCTCGCTCAACATCCCCGATTTCTCCCGCTACGCGAAATCTCAGCGCGACCAGGTCGTCGGCCAGATCGTCGGCCTGCCCACCACGATGGCGCTCTACGCCTTCATCGGCGTCGCCGTCACCTCCGCCACCACGATCATCTACGGCCAGACCATCTGGGACCCCGTCGACGTCCTCACCCAGTTCAAGAACCCCGTCCTCCTCGTCGTCGCGATGCTCGCCCTCTGCATCGCCACGCTCGCCACCAACATCGCCGCCAACGTCGTCTCCCCCGCCAACGACTTCGCCCACCTCGCCCCGAAAAAAATCTCCTTCCGCGCCGGCGGCTACCTCACCGGCGTCATCGGCATCGTGATGATGCCGTGGAAACTCGTCGCCGACCCCACCGGGTACATTTTCACGTGGCTCGTCGGCTACAGCGCCCTCCTCGGACCCATCGGCGGCATCATGATCGCCGACTACTTTCTCGTCCGCGGGCGCTGGCTCAACGTCCTCGGCCTCTACAACCCCGGTGGCGAGTACGCCTACAAAAACGGTTTCAGCGTCGTCGCCATCGTCGCGCTGGTCGCGGGCATTTTGCCGAGTCTCCCCGGCTTCCTGGCGACGATCCACGCCATCGACGGCGCGCAGACGTCGCCATTTCTCCTCTCGCTCTACAACTACTCCTGGTTCGTCGGCTTCGGCATCGCCTTCGCCGTCTACGCAGTCCTCCGCAAACTCGCGCCCAATGGCTGATCCAAAAAATTGAACCACAGAGGCACAGAGACACGGAGGACGGAATGAGACCGAGGGATTTCTCCGTGTCTCTGTGCCTCTGTGGTTCACTCCTCTTCACCTTTACTCCGCTTCCGCCTTTATCCGTGTAAATCCGTGCAATCCGTGGTTAAAAACCCGCTTCCGAATCCCCTCCGCCTCCACATGAAATCCATCCCTCTCCCGCCCACGCCGCACACGCCCGCCCCGTACACCGGCCCGTCCGCCGAGCAGGTCCTCGCGCTGCGCAAGCAGTACCTCAACCCCGGCCTCTTCCTCTACTACAAGAAGCCGATCATGATCGTGGAGGGAAAGATGCAGTACGTCTGGGACGACACCGGCAAACGCTACCTCGACGGCCTCGGCGGCATCGTGACCGTCAGCGTCGGCCACTGCCATCCGCACGTCGTGGCCGCCGCCAACGCCCAGAACGCCACCCTCCAGCACTCCACCACGATCTACCTCCAGCCGAAGATCGCCGAGTTCGCGGAGAAGCTCGCCTCCAAGATGCCCGGCGACCTCAAGGTCTGCTACTTCGTCAACTCGGGTTCCGAGGCCAACGACCTCGCGATGCTCATGGCCCGCCTCTACACCGGCAACTACGACGCCATCGCCCTCCGCAACGCCTACCACGGCGGCAGCCCCGCCTCGATGGGCCTCACCGCCCACAGTAGTTGGAAATTCAATACGCCCCACTCCTTCGGCGTCCACCACGCGCAGGCCCCCTATCCCTACCGCGGCCACTTCGGCTACGACGACCCCGACGCCGGCCGCAAGTATGCCGAGGACGTCAAGGACCTCATCAACTACGCCACCCCCGGCAAGGTCGCCGCGTTCATCGCCGAGTCCATCCAGGGCGTGGGCGGTTTCGTCGAGTTTCCGCAGGGCTACCTGATGCACGCGTATGAGCACGTGCGCGCCGCGGGCGGCGTCTGCATCGCCGACGAGGTCCAGACCGGCTTCGGCCGCACCGGCACGCATTTCTGGGGCTTCGAGACGCAGGGCGTCATCCCCGACATCGTCACCATGGCCAAGGGCATCGGCAACGGCGCCCCGCTCGCCGCCGTCGTCACCACCCCGAAGATCGCCGCCGTGATGGCGCAGAAGGTCCACTTCAACACCTTCGGCGGCAACCCCGTCGTCAGCGCCATTGGCAAGGCCGTCCTCGAGGTCATCGAGCAGGAGAAGACCCAGGAAAACTGCCTCAAGCTCGGCGCCTACATCCTCGCCGGCCTCGAAAAACTGAAGGCGAAGCACAAGGTCATCGGCGACGTCCGCGGCAAGGGCCTCATGCTCGGCATCGAGTTCGTCAAGGACCACGCGACCAAGGCCCCCGGCCGCGAGGAGTGCGCGCAGGCGGTCGAAAACGCCCGCGAACTCGGCCTCCTCCTCGGCAAGGGCGGCCTCTGGGGCCAGACCATCCGCTTCGCCCCGCCGATGAACATCACGCAGGCCGACGCCGATTTCCTCCTTGCCGTCCTCGACGAGGCCATCGGGGCGCTGTGAACCGCCGCCGCGTCCTCGCCGCGCTCTGCGGCGCTCTCGCGTTGTCCGTCGGTCCGTCCCGGGTCACGGCCGCTCCGCCCGAGCCGGCCATCGCCTCCGCCGTCCCCTGGCCGGAGGCCGACGCGCTGTTTCGCCAGGATCCGCGCTGGCTCGGTGCCGACTGCGCCTACTCGGTCGATCTCGGCGGTGGACGCGTGCTCTGGCTCTTCGGCGACACCTTTGTCGCCACGAGCGAGGCCCACACGCGTCGCGCCTCGAAGATGCCGCGCAACACCGTGGCGATCCAGGAGGGCTACGATCCCTCGACCGCGAAGATGCAGTTCTACTGGAACACCCGCGAAGGCGCGCCCGCCTCGTTCTTTCCCGACGAGGCCAATGTCTGGTACTGGCCCGGCGGCGGTGTCCGGCTCGCCAACCGCCTGCTGATTTTCCTCCTCAAGGTACGCCGCACCGGCGACGGCATGTTCGGCTTCGCGGTGACGGACACCACCGCCGTAGCCATCGAAAACCCCGATGCCCCTCCGGACCGCTGGGAACTCACCTGGCTCGTCGTGCCGCAGAATGAGTTCAAGGTGATGGTCGGGGGCGCGAGCGTCCTGCGGATCGGCGACCACCTGTACGCCTTCGGCTCCGACGAGGGCGGATCGACGCACACCGGCTTTCTCGCGCGCTGGCCGCTAGCCGCGCTCCGCCCTCGCATCTGGCCGGCCCCCGACTGGTGGGACGCCGGCACGAGCCAGTGGATCCCCCAGCGCACCCTGACCGGGCCGCCCGCCCCGTTGCTCACGGCGACGCAGACCGAGTTTTCCGTGCACTACGCGCCACGCCTCCGGCAGTACCTCCAGGTGCAGACGCGCGGCTTCGGCGGAGCCGACCTCGTGTTTCGCTCCGCCCCGGAAATCACCGGCCCCTGGTCCGCACCCAAGAAATTCCACAGGCCCGCCGAGTCCGACCTCCCGGGCGTGTTGGTCTACGCCGGCAAAGCCCACCCCGAGTTGACCGGCGCGGACCTGGTCGTCACCTACGCCACCAATACCGATTGGGAGCGCTGCCTCGACGACCCCCGCCTCTACTACCCACGATTCATCAAGGTGACCTTCGCCACCGGCGCACCCGCCACCCCCACCACGCCTTAACCCGGCCAGGGCGTTTTTCTTCCGTTACATCTTCCCGTTGCCGGGCCGGCCGACGCACCTTTTTCTTGCCCGCCGCCGTGCGAGTCGGCTGTCTCGCGCCTCCGCCACGTTCTGCCGGTCCCCTCGGCGGCAGGGGCGGATCTTCGCCTTTCACGACCATGTCCTCCCACTCCCATCCTCCCTCTCCCGACCTCGAACCCGCCGAAAAGGAAGAGCAGCCCTCCGTCGTCGAACGTCTCGTCGAGGGCTCCATCTTTTCGAGCCGCTGGCTCCAGGCTCCCCTCTACCTCGGGCTGATCGTCGCCCAGATGGTGTATGTCTGCCAGTTCTTCGCCGAACTCTGGCACATGTTGCACGTCTTCATGTCCGACAAAGACACCGAGGCTGTGAGCACGCACGTCATGCTCGGCATCCTCGGCCTGATCGACGTCGTGATGGTCGCCAATCTCGTCATCATGGTCGTCATCGGCGGCTACGAGACTTTCGTCTCCCGCCTGGACCTCGACGGCAAGGCCGACAAGCCCGAGTGGCTCAGCCACGTCAACGCCGGCGTCCTCAAGATC
>JAPLTR010000843.1 GCA_026398065.1 Verrucomicrobiota bacterium
CGCCCTCGGGGTCGGGGTCCTGGCAGAGGTGCCAGTCGAGGCTGTGATCGTGGTCCCACTCGCGCGACTGGGCGAACTCGCCGCCCATGAAGAGCAGCTTCTTGCCCGGCCAGGCCCACATGTGCGCGTAGAGCGAGCGCAGGTGCGCGGCCTTCTCTGAGATGTGCCACGCGCCCATCTTGAAGAGCAGCGAGGCCTTCCCATGGACGACCTCATCATGCGAGAAGACCGTGACGAAGTTCTCCGCATACTGGTAGAGCATGCCGAAGGTCAGGTCGCTGTGGTGGTGGCGGCGCACGATGGCCTCCTTCGAGAAGTACCGCAGCGTGTCGTTCATCCAGCCCATGTTCCACTTGAGGTCGAAACCGAGGCCGCCGTCGCGCGGCGACTTGGTCACGCCAGGGAACGACGTGCTCTCCTCCGCGATCGTCAGCACGCCGGGATAATACTGGTGCACGAGGTCGTTCACGCGGCGCAGGAAATCGATCGCCTCGAGGTTTTCGCGGCCGCCGTACTTGTTGGGGATCCACTGCCCCTCCTTGCGCGAGTAGTCGAGGTAGAGCATCGAGGCCACGGCGTCGACGCGCAGGCCGTCCAAGTGGTAGCGGTCGAGCCACGCCAGGGCGTTGGCGATAAGGAAGCAGCGGACCTCGTTGCGGCCGTAGTTGAAGATCAGCGTGCCCCAGTCCATGTGCGCGCCCTGCCGCGGGTCGGCGTGCTCGTAGAGATGCGTGCCATCGAACTCCGCGAGCGCGAAGCTGTCGCGGGGGAAATGCGCGGGCACCCAGTCGAGGATCACGCCGAGGCCGCGCGAGTGCAGGTAGTCGACGAACCAGGCGAAATCCTCCGGCGTGCCGAAGCGGTGCGTCGGCGCGAAGAAGCCCGTGACCTGGTAGCCCCACGAGCCGTCGAAGGGATGCTCCGCCAGCGGCATCACCTCGAGGTGGGTGAAGCCCATGTCGACCATGTAGTCGGCGAGCTGCACCGCGAGTTCGCGGTAGGTGAGCGGGCGGTCGGCGTCCTCGGGCTTGCGCTTCCACGAGCCGAGATGCACCTCGTACACCGACATCGGGCGGTCGAGCTTGCCGGCGCCGGTGCGGCGGCGCTCCATCCACGCGTCGTCCGACCAGTGGAATTTCTTCGGGTTGGAGACGATCGCGGCGTTGTTCGGCGGCGGCTCGAAATAGGTCCCGTACGGGTCGGTCTTGAGGCGGAGACCGCCGCGCTGGTCGCGGATCTCAAACTTGTAGAGCTCTCCCTCGCCGAGGCCCGGGATGAACAGCTCCCACACGCCCGAGGCGCCCAGCGAGCGCATCGGGTGGTAGCGCCCGTCCCAGTGGTTGAAGTTGCCGACCACCGACACGCGCGAAGCCGAGGGGGCCCAGACCGCGAACGACACGCCGGGCACGCCGTCGAGGGTGCGGAGGTGCGCGCCGAGCTTTTCGTAGATGCGGTGCTCGTTGCCCTCGTTGAAGAGGAACAGGTCCTGGTCGCCCAGCGTGGGCAGAAAGCTGTACGGGTCGAAGAACTGCCGGATCTCGCCGTTGGCGTAGGTCGCGCGCAGCTGGTAGCGGAACACGGCCGGGCGCTTCGAGATAAACACCTCGAACACGCCCTCGGGCGCGAGCGACTTCATCGCGTGCGCCTTCGGCGGCTGGGCCGCGAGCTCGATCACCTCGCACTGCACGGCCCCGCTGACGAACGCGCGCACCACGACGCCGAGGCTCTTGTTCCGCGTCAGGGGATGCATGCCGAGCACCGAGTGCGGTGTGGCGTGGCGGGCTTGGAGGAGCGAGGCGAGGTCGGGTTTTGAAATGATCACACGGTCAGGGTTTTCCGGAAGGGTGAGACAGGACCGCGGCGCGGTCTAGCCCGTATTTTTGAGCCCGCCGGAGATCCCGTTGATGGTCAGCTCGATCACCCCCCGCACCGCCTCGGTCTCCTCGGCGGAGACTTTGCCGCCGGAGCATCTCGACCTGAAGGTAGTTCAACGGGT
>JAPLTR010000688.1 GCA_026398065.1 Verrucomicrobiota bacterium
CGGCCTTTACTCGGCCGGCGTGTTTTACAAGGATATCAAGGGCTTCTACTACGACTCCACCGTCCGCTTCAACACGGTGGGCGCCGACGGCTATCCCATCCCGGACGTGAACGGCGCGCTCACCTTCTCCCGTCCGGAAAACGCCCTCGGCGCGGTCAACTACGGGGTCGAGCTCATCGCCCGCCAGAAGCTCTCCTTCCTCCCGAGACCCCTCGACGGTTTCGCCGTCTCGCTTTCGTCCACCTTCACCGAGAGCGACGGCAAGTACCCCGGCCGCCTCGCCGAGAAGCTGCCGACGTATGGCTTTTCCGACTACATCTTTTACGGGGCCCTCGAGTACACCTACGGCAAGTTCCGCGCGCAGCTCAGCTACCGCTACCGCTCCGACTACCTCGAGGGTCTCGATGCCGACAACACGTTCGACGACTACTTCGGCGCGTACGAGGCGGTGGAGTGGGAGTCCAGTTACCAGGTCGCGAAGAACCTCCGGGTGTTCTTCAATGTGAACAATCTCAGCAACGAGCCGCAGGTCTCGTATCAGGGGTACAAACACACCGACAACCCCGAGGACGTCACTTCCTACGGCCGCCGCGCGATCGTCGGCGTGTCGCTGCGTTTCTGAACTCCGGCCTGGTCTTCGGGCCGCGTTGGCTTCATCCGCGACGGACTGGCTTACGCTGAGTGCGCTATGACAAAGTAAGGGCGCGAGGGCGGGGCCGACGCCTTGACGCGATCCGTGGGTTCGCGCAGCCTGCCGCCGCGTGAACCCCAAGCTGGAATCGGTCCTGAACGAAACCGTGGCAGCGCTGAAGGCGGGCCTCGGCGACAACCTCTATTCGTGCTGCCTCTATGGCAGCGCCGTGCGGGGCAACGCCATCGACGGCGTCTCGGACCTCAATCTGCTGATCGTCCTGAACCAGTCGGACAGCGCCGCCCATCAGGCGGTGGCTGGCGCATTGGAGGGGCGGCCTCAAATCGACCCCTTCGTGCTGGGTCGCCGGGGGTTTGAGCGCAGCGCCCGGGCGTTCGCGCCGAAGTTCGCCAGCATCCGGCGAAACCATCGCGTGCTCCATGGCGCCGATCCTTTGGCCAACTTGAAAGTGGACGAGGCGCTGGAGCGCTTTCTCTGCGAACAGGCGCTGCGCAACCTGCGCCTCCGCCTGGTGTACGCCTTCATCACGCGGCACCAGCAGAAGGCCTACGACCGTTTCGTGGTGCGCAATGTCACGGCGATATTCGTGCAGGTTTCCGAGGTCCTGCGCCTTCATGGCACCGCGATCCCGACGGATTTCGCCGCGCGCATCCCCATTTTCGAGCAGGAATTCAAGGTCGATGGCCAGATACTGCGCGACCTGCTGGCGCTCCGCCGCGAACCCCGCCGGTTTTCAGACCCACAGGCGATCGCCGAGCACGCCCGCCTGTTTCCTGTGGTGGACGTGGTGCTGCAGTGGATCGAACAACACTGGGGAGCGTGACGACCCTCTGGAACGACTCATGACTGACCTTGCGCCAGCTCCGGTGATCGCGGCGAGCGATGGCGGGTTTGATTTTCTGCACACGATCAAGGGTCCCGAGTTTCTCGCGATTTATTTTGGCTGGTTCCTCGTGACCTTTGTGACGGTCATGGTCCTTCGATCGCGAGGACATGATACTCCACAGGTCAGCCTCTACGGGTTCTTCGCGTTTGAGTCGCTGGCCGTCGTGCGCATCGTCGCCGGCTCCGCTCACGGCCTACACAACTGGGGGTTTCTGATCGCAACGATGATTTTCGGCGGGCTGTTCTTCATCCTCCGGGCCAAACACTTTGAAGGCGGTGGCTCAGGTCCGGACTCCCCTGACTTCGGGGGGTCCAGTTCCAGTTGCAGCAGTGGTGGTGGAGGGGGAGGCTGTGGTGGTGGCGGCGGGTGCGGCGGCTGTGGCGGAGGAGGCGATTAATGAATGTGGGGCTCGGATACCGCCGGGAATTATCTGGGTGGATCGAAACGCGACCGCGCGGCGTCGATTGTCTGGAAATCACCGCAGAGCACTTCGGTGAACATGCCGGGGAGCATCTCGCCCAGCTCGGACGGCGCTACCGGCTCTTCGTGCACGGACTCGGGCTAAGCCTCGGGACCCCCGGGCCAATGGACGCCGTGCGGGTGGAGCATTTCGCCAGCGTGGTCCGCATGGCGAATCCGGCGTGGATCAGCGAGCACGTCGCCTTCACCCGCACAGCCGAGGTCGATCTCGGTCACCTCAATCCCGTGCCACTCACCCGCGAGTCCCTCCGGGTTCTCGCCGACAATGCGCGTCGGGTGGCTGATCACTGCGGCAAACCGATGCTGCTGGAAAACATCACGTCACATCTAAAACTGGAGGGGGAGTTGTCCGAGACCGACTTTCTGAACGAACTCTGCGTGCGCGCCGACTGCGGCCTGCTCCTCGACGTCACCAATCTCTTCATCAACAGCCGCAATCATGGCTTCGACCCGGTCGCCTGGCTCCACGAGATCGAACCGAGTCGCATTCGACAGCTTCACCTCGTCGGCTACTCGCGTCAGGGCGACCGCTACACCGACAGCCACGCGAAGCCGATCCAGGACGACCTGATCGAACTCGCCACCGCCGTCGTACGCCATGCGCCGGTGGAGGCGATCATCCTGGAGCGCGATGAAGACATTCCGGAAAGCAACGCCGACCTGGAGGTGGAAATTGCCAAACTCGAGCGCATCGCCGGACGCCGTTGATCTCATCACGGCACTGGGTCGGCTCCTGCGGAGCGGTCACTTGCGCGACGCATTTGCCGTCCACGCAGAGGCGGTGGCGGCCGAGATGAACGTGCGCACCGGCGACCGGGACTCTTTCCTCCAACTGATACCGGCCGACCTGGAATTTCAGGCCACCATTCTCCTCCGCAAGCGCTTCGAGTTGGTGAAGCGTGCGCTTCCGCGGACGTGTCGTGACCTCGGGGAGCAAGCGTGGCCGGAATTTCAACGCTATGCTCGAGCGTGCTGGCCATCGGGAGCAAGGGTCATCGCGCAGGACGCGCTCGGGTTTTGCGCTCACCTCCATCCGGCGCGGAACGGGGTCGTGTGCCCGCTGGAGCGCCAGCGGGCACGATTCGTGAGTGAATCAAACCGCTTCGCCATTCGTTATGTGCGGACGCCACGGATGACGGGAACCGTCCGCGGCGCCTTGCACGTGTTTGTCCGCCACAGCCCGTCCCGCTGGCACGAGTGGCTGTTGTACGTCGGTGTCTGACCGCGCGCGAGGCGCGGGATCACTCCGCGTCTTCCCAGCGTTTCGCGCGGGCGAGGGCTTTGTTCCAGCCAGCGAGGAGCGGCCGGCGCTGGGTCGCTTTCATCGCGGGGGTGAAACGGCGGTCGGACTGCCACTGCGCGGCGATCTCGGCCTGGTTTTTCCAGTAGCCCACAGCGAGACCGGCGAGATAGGCGGCGCCGAGCGCGGTCGTTTCCGCGACACGGGGGCGCACCACCGGCACACCGAGCAGGTCGGCCTGGAACTGCATCAGGAGGTTGTTCGCGCAGGCGCCGCCGTCGACGCGCAGTTCCTTCAGCTTGATGCCGGAATCGGACTGCATCGCATGGAGCACGTCGTGGACCTGATAGGCGATGCCCTCGAGCGCGGCGCGCGCAAGGTGTGCGGCGGTTGTGCCGCGGGTGACGCCCGCGAGCAGGCCGCGCGCATACTGGTCCCAATGCGGCGCGCCGAGCCCGGCAAACGCCGGCACGAGGAAGACGCCGCCATTGTCCGGGGCCTGGGCGGCGAGGGATTCGACTTCCCCCGATGACTTGATGAGGCCGAGGCCGTCGCGCAGCCACTGCACCACGGCGCCGGCGATGAAGATGCTGCCCTCGAGGGCGTAGTCCGTGCGGCCGCCGATGCGCCACGCGACCGTGGTGAGCAGGTTGTTTTTCGAGAGAATCGGCTTGGGGCCGGTGTTCATCAGCATGAAGCAGCCGGTGCCATAGGTGTTCTTGACCATGCCGGGCCGCGTGCAGACCTGCCCGAAGAGGGCCGCCTGCTGGTCGCCTGCGATGCCGGCGATGGGGATTGCGCCGCCCCAGAGCGTGCAATCGCCGTACACTTCGCTCGAGTCGCGCACGGTGGGCAGCAGCGAACGCGGGATGCCAAAGAGCTTGAGCAGGTCGTCGTCCCAGTCGCAGGTCTTCAGGTTGAAGAGCATCGTGCGCGAGGCGTTGCTGACGTCGGTGACGTGGACGCGGCCGCCGGTGAGATTCCAGACGAGCCACGAATCGACGGTGCCGAAGGCGAGTTCACCGGCGCGCGCACGGGCCTTTGCGCCGGGGACGTTTTGCAAAATCCACTGGAGCTTGGTGGCGGAGAAATAGGCGTCGACGACGAGGCCGGTCTTTTTCCGGATCATCGCCGTATGGCCGGCTTTTCTCAGCCGGTCGCAGGCGCCCGCGGTCCGGCGGTCCTGCCAGACGATCGCGTTGCAAATCGGCCGGCCGGTGGCCCGCTCCCAGACCACGGTCGTCTCGCGCTGGTTGGTGATGCCGATGGCGGCGATGTCGGTGGAGGACAGCCCGGCCTTTTGCAGCACGTCGGCCGCGACGCTCGACTGGGAGGCCCAGATCTCGTCGGCATCGTGCTCGACCCAGCCCGGCTTGGGGAAAATCTGCCGGAATTCCTGCTGGGCGACGGCGACGATGGCGCCCTGATGATCGAAAACAATGGCGCGCGAACTGGTGGTGCCCTGATCGAGGGCGAGGATGTGTTTCATGGGGCGGGGTTATCGAATGCAGCAGTTGAAGAACACGGCGCCGAGCACACCGCCGATGATGGGGCCCACGACCGGCACCCATGCGTAGCTCCAATCGCTGGAGCCCTTGCCGGCGATGGGCAGCAGGGCGTGCGCGAGACGCGGTCCGAGGTCGCGGGCGGGATTGATCGCGTAGCCGGTCGGGCCACCGAGCGAGAGGCCGATCGCCCAGACGAGCAGACCGACGAGGAAGGGGGCGAAGCCCTTGTCGAAACCGCTGTTCGCCACGAGATTTTCGGGGCGCAGGATCGCGAGCACGCCGCCCACCAGCACCACCGTGCCGATGATCTCGGTGATGAGATTCGCCATCGGCCGGCGGATCGCGGGGCCGGTGCTGAAGACCGCCAGCTTGCCAGCCTGGTCTTCGGTCGCGGCCCAATGCGGCAGATAGGCGAGCCACACCACCACGGCGCCGAGGAAGGCTCCGATCATCTGGGCGGCGATGTAGACCGGCACCTGCGCCCAGGAGAACTTGCCGATGGTCGCGAGGCCGATTGTTACCGCGGGATTGAGATGGGCGCCGCTGGCCGCATTGGCGAGATAGACGCCGACGACGACGGCCATCGCCCACCCGGTGGTGATGACGATCCAGCCACTGTTCTGGCCCTTGGTTTTATTGAGGACGACATTGGCGACGACACCGTCGCCAAGAATGATCAGGAACATCGTGCCGATAAGCTCGGCGGCAAAAGCAGACATGGCAGGGGTGGGGAGGAGGGGTTGAGCTGAAACCCGCGGCGCCTTCGCCGCGCAGCTTCAGGCAAGCAACCCCGGCCGAAAAAATCCAGCGTCCAATCGCTCGGCCGCGCACGAATATCTACCCGGAAATTTACTCGGGCACGAGCTCGGGAACGATCGGCCGCCCGGTTTCACGGCGGATCGACTCGAGGTTTTCGCGGATGAGCGCGCCCATCGACTCGCAGCGCAGGTAGTCCCTGCGGCCATAGTGGTCGGCGAGACCCTCGCGAAGCTGGTGGACCTTCTCAATCGGCGCGATGGGGTCCCGCGCCATGTCGTGCAGCAGCAGGCCGAGACGCTCGGAAGCGAGCTGGGCGCGCTGGAGCATGAGCGTCTGCTCCTCGCGCTGATATTGGTGGGCCGTCTCGGGCCGCAGGTGCTTGGTGCAAAACATCGCAAACGAGGCGTTCTCCTTGAAGAACTGCGGGAGGTAAAAATTCTTCCGGCCATTGTAGCTCTGCTGGTCGAAATCCATGGCGCGGATGCGCACCTGCCAGTCGTCGAAGTCGGGGGTGAGCAGGACGACAAAGTTGTACGAACGCATGTCCCCCAGCAGGCGGACAAAGCAGCGCTCGTTGAATTTCACGAGTTCCTTGGCGACGCGGATCGGGCGCAGCTCCTTGTGATGGAGCCACCGATCGATAAAGATGTCGCCGGGAATGCCGACGACGTGCTCCTCGACGAGCGTCGTGTCATCCGTGATGAAGTTGAGCCGGTTCGGGGAGAGCAGGTGCTCCAGTTCCAGCCCATAGACGCGGGAGGCGTCGGCCTTCTTCACGTAAAAATAGTCCTGGTTGTCGTTGTACGCATTGACGATCCGGATGCGAAACGGCGTGGAGTTGCCGAAGGTGCAGAAATCCACGCGGTCAACGTAGAGATGCTTCACCACCGAGAAATCGCCGTCGACCTTGAGCAAGGCGTAAACCTGCTTCAGCGCCTCGTTCAACGCAGGCATCTCCGTGTTGTCGTAGATGACGGTGTCCCAGAGCGTGGGTTTGCCGCGCTCGTCGGTGAGCGGGATCACCTCCTGAAAGGCCCGGAGCCGTGCATAGGTCACCGGGAGCAGCCGCTCCCGCCGGTAGCGGCGGAGATAGCCCCGGAGATCCGGGCTGATCGGATAGCTGGGTTTGCGCTGGGTGGGAGCGGGTTCGGGATACGCCATCGCGTCGTCGGCCATGGCGGCGAAGGTGAGTCGCGGCGCGGCCGGAGGCAATGCTGCGCACCGGCCGAAATGCGTTTGCCGGCCGGACGAATCAGGGCTTTGGTGCGCGGCGTGAAGCTCGCGCATCTCCTCCCCGGATTGCTGGCGTCCGCCACGGTGTCGCAGCCGGTCGTCGGGCACTCGGAGGAGACAACTCCAGCGCGCATGCGCTTCGTCACCGAGAAACGCGAACCGAGCGGACTGGCGGAGCGGTTTACACCGGAGCAGTTCGCGGCGGCGCTGCTGGCCGAGACGAACCGGGTGCGGGTCGCGCATGGACGGCGGCCCCTCACGCCCCTCCCTGCGCTGCAGGCGGCTGCCGACGACCAGGCCCGGATGCTCGCGCTGAGCGGGCGTTGCGAACATTTCTCGCCGCTCGCGGGACAGCACACCCCGTTGGAGCGCGCGCAACGCCACGGCCTCGACCGCGGACGTATTGGCGAAAATGTTCTCGCGATGAGCCTCCGGCTGCTTGACGACGCACCGCCCTCGTGCGCATCGGTCGCCGCCGATGCCGTCGTCCAATGGATGAATTCACCGGGGCACCGCGCCAA
The DNA here is from genome assembly GCA_026398065.1 of Verrucomicrobiota bacterium. GTDB lineage: Bacteria > Verrucomicrobiota > Verrucomicrobiia > Opitutales > Opitutaceae > GAS368. The sequence continues at coordinate 7,280 of JAPLTR010000688.1, forward strand.
CCTGCTCAATCGCGATTTCACCCACTTTGGCGGTGCCGTGCAGCTCGCGCCCCCGCTGGGCGCCAGCGCCGAGCGGATCTACGGGGTGCAGGTCTTTGCGGGACCGTAGCGGTCGCCGGGCGCGACGTCACGCCACGGGAATTTCAAACCAGAAGACACTGCCGCCCGTGGCAGGGAAATCGGCTCCGACCACACCGTTCTGCGATTCGACGAGGTGCTTCACGATGGCGAGGCCGAGGCCGTTGCTCTCCTCGCCGCCGGTGGGCCGCGGGGAGAGGCGGGCGTGCTCGCGGAAGAGCTGCGCGCGCTCGTTGGCGAGGACGCCGGGGCCGGTGTCGCGCACCTCGGCACGAAGCCGACGGTCGGCGCGGACGAGTGTCACGGTCACGCGGCCGCCGGGCGGGGTGAACTTGAGGGCGTTGCTCACGAAGTTCGTGAAAATTTGGTAGCCGTGGGCCGCGTCGCAGCGGGCGAGCGGCAGGCCCTCGGCGATCTCGGTGAGGACCGCGATCTGTTTGCGGCCGGCGGCGTGTTCGTGCTGGCGGGCGACCGCGGCGGCGAGAAGACCGAGGTCGATGCGGCCGGCGGCAGCGCCGGGCTGGGGCGAACGAAGATCGAGAAATGTGTCGATGATGCGGCGCATCTGCATGGCGCCGTCGGCGATGTTGTTGACCAGTTTTACGACCGGTTCAGGGGTGGCCGCGTGGCGCTTGGCGAGTTCGCCGGCCATGAGGATAAGGCAGAGGGGATTACGCAGGTCGTGACCGGCAATGCGCATGAAGCGCTCTTTCAACGCGACCTGCTCCTGCAGCTCGCGTTGCAGACGGCGGAGCGAGAGGTGGGTGCGGATGCGGGCCAGGGCTTCGTCGTGCTCAATGGGCTTCGTGATGTAGTCGACCCCGCCCGCGGCAAACGCCTTCACCTTGTCCGCCGTCTCGCTGAGCGCGGTCATGAAGAGCACGGGCACATCGCGGGTCTCCGCGCGGGCCTTGAGCCGGCGGCAGGTCTCGAAGCCGTCGATGCCCGGCATCATCACGTCGAGGAGGATGAGGTCGGGCTGCGTCTGCGCGGTCTGCGCGAGGGCCTCCTCACCGTCTTCGGCGACCATGAGCTGGTAGCCGGCGGCTCCGAGGGTTTCGACGAGCACGCCGAGGTTCGCGGGCGTGTCATCCACAATGAGTATGGTTTCGCTCATGGTTTGGGGGAGTCCGGGAGGTAGCGGGCGACGAATTGGCGGATGGCCTTCATCTTAAAACGCGCGGCCAGATCCAGCACACTCTGGGCGAACGGGCCATATTTTGGGTCGAGGGCCACCAGCGCGGCGGCGCGCGCGCGGATCCCCACGACGTCGCCCTTGGCGGCAAGATCGTAGAGCGCGACGGCCTCGGCCGGGGGCGGGGCGTGGAGCGCGAGCGGAAAGGGTGTGCGGGTCTCCTCGGTGTCAGCGATGTGCCAGGCGAGTCCGAGGGCACGCTCGACCGCGGTCCAAAGTTCCTCCTCGCGGAAGGGCTTCGCGAGAAACGCATCGCAACCGGCGGCAAAACACTCGTTGCGATCGAGGTCGTACGCGCTCGCGGAAACAGCGATGATCTTCACCCTGGCACCGTCCGGGCTCGCGCGCAGGCGCCTCGTAGCCTCAAGGCCGTCGATGCCGCCGGGCAGGCGGAGGTCCATCAACACAAGGTCGGGGTGAAATTTCGCGGTCTCGGTAAGCGATCCCTCGCCGGTGTCCGTCTCAGCGAGCTGAAAGCCTAGTGGGGCGAGCATGTTGACCATGACCGAGCGGTTCGTGGCGTTATCGTCGACGATCAGGATGCGGCGGCGCGGTCCCTCATAGCCGAGGATGCGGCGCGGGCTGTCGCTGGGAGCCGGCGCCCCCGCAACGCTGGCGACTGGCAACACGACGTCGCACCAAAACCGGCTGCCCCACCCGGGCTTGCTCTCGACGCGGAGTCGGCCACCCATGCGCTCGACGAGGCTGCGGCTGATCGCGAGGCCGAGCCCGGTGCCCGTGGCGGAGGCGGCCTGATTTTTACCCACCTGGGTGAAGGGTTCGAAAAGCCGTCCGATGTCTTCCTCGGAGATGCCGGGGCCGGTATCGCTGACGGAAAAACGGATCGCCTCACCCTCGGCGCGCTGCACGGAGAAGACGACCCCGCCGGCCGCGGTGAACTTCACGGCGTTCGAGACGAGGTTGAACACGATCTGCCTGAGCCGCTGCTCGTCGCCGCGCACCCAGCGGGGGAGATCGGACGCGACGGCGGTTTCGAAGAGGATGTTTTTTTCCCGCGCACGCGGAGTGAAAACGCGCTCCACCCCCGCGGCAAACCCGGGCAGGTCGAAATCGGCCGGGTGCAGCTCGATCCGGCCGGCCTCGATTTTCGAAAGGTCGAGCACGTCGTTGATGAGGGCGAGCAGGTGGTCGGCGGACTCGTGGATGACGCGGACGCCCTCGCGTTGCTTCTCCGAGAGAGCGCTGTCGCGGCGCAGAATCTGGGTGTAGCCGAGGATGCCGTTGAGCGGCGTCCGCAGTTCGTGCGAGACGCTGGCGAGGAAGTAGCTCTTCGCGCGGCTCGCGGCGTCGGCGGCCTCCTTGGCCTCGCGGAGCGCCCGGGCGGCCTCGCGCTGCTGCGTGACGTCGGTGGCCACGCCCTCGAAATGGTCGATGTCCCCGCGGGCGTCGCGCACGACGCGGACGGACTCGGAAATCCAGATCGTGCTGCGGTCGCGACGGTAGATTTCCGAGACGAAATCGGCCACCTCGTCGCTGTCCTGGATCAGCGCGAAGAAGTCGTTCCGGCGGGTTGGCTGCACGTAGATCTGGTGCGTGATGTCGTTGACGGCGTAAAGCAGGTCCGGGACGGAGGCGTAGCCGAGGATGCGGGCGAGCGCCGGGTTGGCGCTGAGGAAGCGTCCTTCGGGCGAGGTCACGTAGAGGCCCTCGACGGCGTTCTCGAAGATCGATCGGTAGCGCTGCTCGGCCCGCGCGAGGGCGTCCTCGGCCTGGCGGCGCTGGACCGCCACGGCGGTCTGCTCCGCCACGAAGTTGAGCAGGCGGAGGTCTTCCTCACCGTAGGCGTCGGCCCGCGTGTAGTCCTGCAGGGCGATGACGCCGAGGGTGCGGCCCCCGACGATCAGCGGCGCACCGAGCCGTTGGGCGGCAGGCTGCTCAAGCGGCTGATAGTGGCCGCGGGCCCGCAGGAGCGCGGGCAGCTCGGCCGCGGTGGCCAGCAGCGGGCGCCCGGTCTGCAGGATGTATTCGGTAAAACCGTTGCCGGGCTGGCGCGCCGGTGGAGGCGGGACGTGCTCGTCGACGAAATAGGGGAAGGACAGCTCCCGCCCGTCGGGGCTGAGGAGGGCGACGTAGAAATTCTTCGCCGACATCAGGCCGTCGACGATGCGGTGGACCTCGGCGAACAGCACCCCGAGGTCGCCGCCCGCGAGCACGGTGCGGGAAATCTGGAAAGTCGCGCTCTGCACCTGGTCGCGGCGGCGGCGCTCGGTGATGTCGATCGCGACGGTGAGCAGGCAGGGCTCGCCGCCGAGTTCAACGATGTCGGCGTTGACGAGGAGCGTGGTGATGCGACCGTCCTTGGCGCGAAAGTCAGCCTGAAGATCCCGCACATATCCGCGGGCGTCGATCTGGACGTTGAACTCCGCCCGCTGGTGCTCGTGCATCCACAGGTCGATCTCGGCGGTGGTGCGACCGAGGACCTCGTCGCGCGTGTAACCGCAGCTGCGGGTAAAGGCGGGATTGACCTCGAGGAATTTGCGGTCGGCCACGCGGTTGAGCGACATGAGCGCGGGACTCGAGTGAAAGCTCTTCTCGAAATAGGAACGCGACTCGCGCTGCGCCGCCTCGACCTGCTGCCGGTGCACGGCGGCGGCGGTCTGGTCGGCGACGAACATCAGCAGCTGGAGGTCGGCGTCGGAGTAGGCGTTGGCGTTGTGGTAGTCCTGCACGGCGATGACGCCGATTGCCCGGCCCTCCGTCATCAGCGGTGCGCCGAGCCAGAGCGCCGCAGGTCGACCGGTGGGTTTGTAGCTCCGGTCAGTGCCCAAGATGACCGTGAGCTCGTCCGCGGTGGTGCGGAGGGGCTTGGCGGTGTTGATGACGTATTCGGTGAGACCGGCCCCCGGTTTGCGGGTGGCGGCGGGCGTCGAAAACTCGTCCGCATAGTACGGGAATGTCAGCAGCGAGCGGTCGGGCGTGAGGAGGGCGACGTAGAAGTTTTTCGCCGGCATCAGCCCGCCGATGATGCGGTGGAGTTCCGCGAAGAGGGTCGTGAGATCGCCGCCCGCGAGCACGGCCTGCGAAATAGCGTAGGTGGCGGTTTGCACCCGCTCGCGGCGGCGGCGGTCGCTGATGTCGATGCCGACGCTGAGCACGCTGGGCGTGCCACCGAGTTCGAGTACGTCGGCGTTGATCAGGAAGGTGGCGGTCACGCCGTCCTTGGCGCGAAAGTCGGCCTCGAGGTCCCGCACCGCACCGCGTTCGCGAATGTCACGGAGGAACGAGTCGCGCTGCACCTCGTTGACCCAGAGCTTGATCTGCTCCGGGGTGCGGCCGATGACCTCCTCGCGGGTGTATTCGCAGGCGCGGAGGAAAGCAGGATTCGCCTCGGTGATCACGCGGTCCGCCACGCGGTTGATCACCATCAGCGCCGGGCTGGAGTGAAAACTTTTCTCGAAGTACGTGCGTGCTTCGCGCTGCGCCGTCTCGACCTGCTGCCGGTGGACGGCGGCGGCGGTCTGGTCGGCGACGAACAGCAGCAGGCGTTTGTCCTCCTCGGTGTAGGCCGCGGGATTGTGGTAGTCTTGGACGACGATCGCGCCGATGCCGCGCCCCTCGAACATCAGCGGCGCCCCCATCCATTGCGCGCACGGGCTGCCGCCCGGGGTGTAGTCGCCGCGGGCCCTGAGGCGGGCGACCACCTCGTCGTCGGTCGCCAGCAGGGCTTCACCGGTGTCGATCACGAACTCGGTCACGCCGTTGCGGGGCTGGCGCGGCGCCGGATGCGCGATCGTCTCGTCGACAAAATAGGGGAAGGATAGGAGCGAGCGGTCGGCGCTGAGGACGGCGACGTAGAAATTTTTCGCCGGCATGAGCCCGCTGATGATGCGATGGACTTTGCCGAGCAGTGTCGGGAGATCGTCGCCGCTGAGGACGGCCTGCGAGATGTTGTAGATGCCGGCCTGCACCTGTTCGCGGCGGCGGCGTTCCGTGACCTCGATGCCGACGGTGAGCATGCAGGGCTCGCCGCCGAGTTCGATCACATCGGCGTTGAGCAGGAGCGTCCGGACGAAACCGGTGCGGCTCCGGAACTGCGCTTCCAGGTCCCGGATCGCCCCGGCGGTCCGCAGGCGGCGGATGAATTCGTCGCGCTGCTCGGCGTGGAGCCAGAGGCCCAGCTTGAGCGTGGTGCTCCCGATGACCTCCTCGCGGGTGTAGCCGGAGCCGCTCAGGAACGCGGGATTGGCCTCGATGATCGTGCCGTCGGAGGCGCGCGCGATCGACATGAGCGCGGGGCTCGAATGGAAGCTCTTCGCGAAGTACGACTGGGATTCACGCTGGCTGGCGGCCCCGGCGGCGAGCGCGGCATTGGCCCGGGCGAGTTCGGCGGTCCGCTCGTCCACGAGACGTGCAAGGTCGCGCTGGAGCGCGAGGAGCTCCCCTTCGGTTTGCTTGCGCGCGGAGATATCGCGGAGATGGGCGGTGAAGATCGGCGGGCCGTCGGTGGCGATCCGCGTGATGGCCAGCTCGACGGGAAATTCGGTGCCGTCGGCGCGCATCGCGGTGATCTCGATCCGGTGGCCGAGCATCCGCGGGGCGCCGCCCCCGAGGACGCGTGCCATACCCGCCCGGTGCCCCTCGCGCATCGCGGGCGGCACGATGAGGTCGCTCATCTCGCGACCGAGAACTTCCGCGCGCGTGTAGCCGAAAGTCCGCTCCGCGGCGGGGTTGAAATCGATGAACCGTCCCGCGTGGTCGACCGTGACGATGCAGTCGAGCGCAACTTCCAGAATGCCGGCGAGGTGCGCTTGGAGGCGCGACTGGGCGGCAGGGAGAGAGTCGTCAGGCGGCATCGGGAGCGGTGGAAAGAGGGAAGGGGAGGCGGGGGAGGAAAACGGGACGCGCCGCCCAGCGCAAGGGGGCGCTGGGCGGCGGTTAAACCCGACGACTGACGGAAATGGGGACGGGTACGAATCAGCGGAGACCGGGAACCGCCGCCGGCGTGCTCAACGCGAGACCGCGTACAACGCGACAGCCGAGGCGAGGATCACGAGGATCGCGAGGGCGGCCGTCCAGGCGGGCATGGGGTAGTCTTGATGCAGCGAGGGCATGGGCGAACGGGAGTTAGAGGTTCGACGAGGCACGGGAACGGACGGACGGGATCACGCAGCGGCGGTCTGGGCCGAGCGCGCAGCGTCGATCATGGTGTTGGCGAGCAGCGTGTAGGTGGCGGTCCAGGCGGCTTTCACGGCGGGCGTGAAATCGGCGCCGAGACCTTTTTCGAGGGTCCACAGGAGCGCGGCTCCCACCGTGGCGTAGTGGTCCTCGGTCACCCCATAGCCGGCGTGGCGCGCACCGAGCTGGCGCACGGCGGGGACGATGGTGTCGAGGCGCTCGAGCGCGCCCACGGCGGTCGCGATCATCGCCATGAGCTTGCGGCCCTGCTCGTGCATGTCGCCGCGGAAGAGCGCACGAAGCGAGGGATCGAGCTCGAAGAGGCGGGCGTAGAAGAGGGACGCGGCCTGGTCGGCGATGGGGACGATCTTGCGGAAAGAATCTTTGACGAGAGTGATGTCGGAGGGAGTCATGGGCGAGGAGGGATGGAGGGTGGAGGGGCGGAAAAGGGCGGACAGCCATCAGGCGGCGAGGCGGTTGCGCTCGCGGAGGCGGTGGATGATCGGGCGGATCTCGATGCCCCGGGGCTCCGTGGGGAGCGTGAGGGGCAGCGGACGGAACTGCGCCCGGGCGCGCAGCACCCGCTGGCGGGCGGGGGTCGGAAGCGCCTTTGTCGAGCGCGCGTAGTCGCTGACGACGATGACGGCGAAGCCGGCGGTGAAGAGCACCGAGGCGACGACTTCGAAGCGGAGCGGAAGCGCGATGCCCGTGGCGAGGGAGGCGAGGAAGGCCGAGAGATGGAACGTGGTCATGGGAGGAAGGAGGTCGAGGTGGTTGGTTGAGGCGGTCATGATGCCACGAAATGCCGCGGCGCGGTATGGGCCGGACGGGGGTGGGCCGAACGGCCCACTCGCCGGCCTGCCGCGCCTGCGGCGGGCGCTTTACTTCCCGCGGGCGCAACGGCAGCGTCCCGGGCTGTGAAACGAATTCTGGTGATCGACGACGAAGCGAAGATTCGCACGCACACGGCGGAGCTGCTGCGCCTCGAGGGCTTCGAGGTCACCGAGGCCCGCAACGGCCGCGAAGGCGCCGACAAGGCCCGCGCCACCCCGCCCGACCTCATCGTGTGCGACATCACCATGCCCGAGATGAACGGCCACCGCGTGCTCGAAACGCTCCGCGCCGACCCCCGCACCGCGCACGTGCCCTTCGTGTTCCTCACCGGCTGGGGCGAACAGGAGGACCTCCGCACCGGCATGAACCTCGGCGCCGACGATTACCTCGTGAAGCCCGTGGTGCCCGACGAGCTGATCGCCTCCGTGCGCGCGCGCCTGCGCCGCGCCGAACTCGCCGCCGCCGCCGCACCGAAGCGTCCCGCCGGCGAAGCCACCCCGGCCCAGCTCGAACCGCTCGGGCTCACGCCGCGCGAGGCGGAAGTGCTGTTCTGGGTCGCGCGGGGCAAGACCAACGATGAGATCGCGACCGTCCTCGGCATCGGCCTGACGACGGTGAAGAAACACCTGGAGAGCACGTACGCGAAGCTCGGGGTCGAAAATCGCACGACTGCCGCGGCGATGGCCCTGGAGCGGATGGCGGGCGCCTGAGCCGCATCCGGTTTCGCCCGGCTACCGGGCGAACGAATCGGCGTGCTTCGCGAACTGTTTTTCGAGGCTGCCGCACACCAGCTCGCAGAGCTTGAAGATTGAGGGGTCGGAAATGGTGTAAAACACCTGCAGCCCTTCCTTCCGCCGCGAGAGGATGTGCGCCTGCGTCAGCGTCTGCAGGTGACGCGAGATGTTGGCCTGCGTGCCGCCGGTCTGCGCAACGAGGGCGTTGACGTTCATCTCGCCCGCGAACAGCGCCTGCAGCAGGCGCAGCCGCATCGGCTCCGCGAGCACGGCGAAACGCCGGGCCACGTGTTCCAGGGCTGCATCGGAGAGGGGGGCTTGCTTGGCCATCGCAGGTACGGAACAGGGGCTTGACATAATTTCAACTATATGCGTATATGCTCATATAAATCAAGCCTGCCGTGATTCCGCCCCCATGAAAATCGAATCCCTCATCCGCCTCCTCGCCGGTGTCGTCACCCTCGTCGGCGTGGCCCTGACGCACTTCGTCAGCCCCTGGTGGCTGCTCCTCCCCACGTTCGTCGGCCTCAACCTCATCCAGTCCGTCTTCACCGGCTTCTGCCCGCCCAGCCTGATCCTCCGCCAGCTCGGCTGGCTCGGCGACGACGGCATCATCCACTGGGGCGGCCGGAAGCCCCAGCGCTGACCCTCCCGCCGTGAATCTCCGCTTCCTCCTGATTCTCTCCTCGGCGGTGTCGCTGTGGGCCGGTTGCTCCCGCCATGAGCGGCCCGCCGCGGGCGAAGTGCTGCCCGCGATCCGCGTTCGGACGGCCGCTGTGCAACGCGAAACGCTTCCGCTCGCCGTCGAAACCACGGGAACCGTCCGCGCCGTGGAGCGCGCCGCCATCGCCGCCAAGGTGTCGGGCACGATTTCAAGCCTGCCACTGGTCCTCGGCCAGCAGGTGAGGGCGGGCGAGGTCCTCCTCACCATCTCCGCCGCAGAACTGACCGCCCGGGTCGCGCAGGTCCGGGCTGAGATCGCCCAGGTCGAGCGCGAGCTCGCCCGCGAGCGCACGCTGTTCTCCACCGGGGCCGGCCCCGCCGATGCGGTCAAAACCCTCGAGGATCGCCTTGCCCTCGCCACCGCGGCGATGCGCGAAGCCGAGACGATGGTGGCGTATACGAGCGTGCGGGCGCCATTCGCGGGGACCGTCACCCGAAAATACGTCGAGGCCGGCGACTATGCCTCGCCCGGTGCTCCGCTGCTGCAGCTCGACGGCCGCAGCCGTTTCGAAATCGAGGTGGGTATCCCCGAGTCTCTCGCCGCCGGGCTCACCGTCGGCACCGCGCTGGAGGTCGAGCCCGGCCCGGGTCCGGCCCGCGTCAGTGCCCCGATCGCGGAGCTCTCCTCGGCCGCCGACTCCGCCGCCCGGACGATCACCGCCAAACTCGCCGTCCCCACCGGCACCTCCGTGCGCGCCGGGCAGTTTGTCCGGGTCTTTCTCCCGGGCGCACCGGTGACGGTCCTACTCATCCCGGGAAATGCCGTCTCCCTGTTCGGTCAGATGGAACGCGTGTTCGTCGTCGGCGAAAGGGACCGCGCCTCGCTCCGGTTGGTAAAAACCGGCGCCACCCACGGTAACCGCGTGGAAATCCTCTCCGGCCTTGAGCCGACCGATCGCGTCGTCCTCGACCCGTCCACGACGCTCCGTGACGGTCAGCCGCTTACCCTTGCCCCGTGACCCCGTCCGCCGATACCTCCTCACCCGGACCGGCCTCGCGTCCCGGTTTCGCCGGCCGGCTCGCGGGCACGTTTGCCCAGTCGAAGCTCACCCCCATCGCCGTCCTTGCCTCGGTACTGCTCGGGCTCTTCGCCGTGCTGATGCTGCCGCGGGAGGAGGAGCCGCAGATCAAAGTGCCGATGGTGGACGTGCTCGTCGGCATGCCCGGCGCGACCGCCCGCGAGGTGGAAAACCGCGTCACGCGCCCCATGGAGAAACTGCTCTGGGAAATCCCGGGCGTCGAATACCTCTATTCCACGTCGAGTCCCGCCGCCGCGCTCGTGATCGTGCGCTTCAAGGTCGGCACCGACATCGAGGGCGCGCTCGTCCGCCTCAACCAGAAGCTCCAGGCCAATTTCGACCGCATCCCTGCGGGTGTCACCCCTCCGCTCGTCAAGCCCCGCACCATCGACGACGTGCCCGTCCTCGCGCTGACCCTGCACAGCGCGAAACACGACCACCTGACCTTGCGCCGGCTCGCGGCGCAGGTCGATGATGCGATCAAATCCATTCCGCAGGTCGCCGAGACCACGCTCATCGGCGGCACGCGCCGCGCCGTGCGTGTCGCCCTCGACCCCGCCGCTCTCGCCGCCCGCCATCTCGGCGTCAGCGACCTCATCCCCATGCTCCAGCAGGCCAACCGGCCGACGCACGCCGGCTCGCGGCCGTTTGCCAACACGGAGCTCCTCCTCGAGACCGGGCGTTTCCTGGGCGACGCCGCGGACATCGGCGCAGTCGTCGTCGGAGTGTGGGCGGATCGTCCTGTGTACCTGAGGGACGTGGCCGTCATCTCCGACACCGCCGAGGAGCCGGCCAACTACGTGCTCCACGGCGACACCCGCTCCACCGAACTCGAGGCCGCGGTCACCCTGAGCGTTGCCAAGCGCCCCGGCGCCAACGCCATCGACGTGGTGAACACCGTCCTCGCCAAGGTCGCGGCCCTGCGCGGCTCGCTGCTCCCGGCCGACGTCACCGTCACGGTCACGCGCGACTACGGGCACACCGCCGCCGAGAAGAGCAACGAGCTGCTGCTGCACATGGGCATCGCGGTGTTCGGCGTCGCGATCTTGATCCTCCTGTTCCTCGGCTGGCGGGAATCGCTGGTCGTCCTGCTCGCGATCCCCACCACGCTCGCGCTCACCCTGCTCGTGTTCTACCTTTACGGATACACGCTCAACCGCATCACGCTGTTCGCGCTGATCTTCTCGATCGGCATCCTCGTGGACGACGCGATCGTCGTCGTCGAAAACATCGTCCGCCACACCCGACTGCCGGGATCGTCGGCGAAGCCGCTCTCCCGGATCGCGCTCGAGGCGGTCGACGAGGTCGGCAATCCCACCATCCTCGCCACGTGGGCCGTGATCGCCGCGATCCTGCCCATGGCATTCGTCGGCGGCCTGATGGGGCCCTACATGCGGCCGATCCCGATCGGCTCGACCGCCGCGATGCTGTTCTCCATCGCCATCGCGTTCACGATCACCCCGTGGGCCGCCATCCGGGTCCTTCGCCGCCACGCCCCCGCGCCCGGCAGCGACGCCACCGATCCCGACCATGCGCCGAAGGACTGGTTCACGCGCCTCTACCACCGCGTGATGGAACCGCTGCTCGACCGGCCGCGCTGGCGCTGGACGTTCCTCGCGACGATCGCGCTCCTGCTGCTCGGCGCGGCGGCCTTTGTGCTCACCGGCGCGGTCACGATCAAGATGCTGCCGTTCGACAACAAGTCGGAGTTCCAGATCGTCCTCAACACGCCGGAGGGCACCACGCTCGAACAGACGACCCGCATCGCCCGCGAAATGGCCGAGGCCGTCCGCACCGCGCCCGAGGTCCGCGACTTTCAGATCTACGCGGGGACGGCCGCCCCGTTCAATTTCAACGGCCTCGTCCGCCACTCCTATCTCCGCCGTGGGCCCAACGTCGCTGACATCCAGGTCAACCTCGTGGAGAAGGGTGCCCGTTCCGACCAGAGCCACGCCATCGCCAAACGCCTGCGCCCGCTCGTGACCGCCGTGGCGAAAAAATACGGCGCCGCCGTGGCCGTCGCCGAGGTCCCGCCCGGTCCGCCCGTCCTCCAATCCATCGTCGCCGAAATCTACGGGCCCGACGAGGCGCAGCGCCTCGCGCTCGCCCGCGAAGTCCGCGGGATCATGGAACGCACGCCGGGCGTCGTGGACATCGATTGGTACGTCGAGGACGAGCAGCCGAAGGTCCGCTTCGTCGTCGACCGCGCCAAGGCGGTACTGCACGGCGTGAGCGAGGCCGCCATCGCCCGCACCCTCGCGCTCGCGGCGCAGGGCTCGGCGGTCGATCTGCTTCACGTGGTCAACGAGCGCGAGGATGTGCCGATCGTGTTCGAGCTCGCCGCGGCGCAACGCTCCCAACCCGAGGCGCTGCTGGCCCTCCGGGTCCGGGCCGACCTTCCGCCCGCCACGTACGATTTCTCCGCCCCGCTCGTGCCGTTGTCCGAGTTGGTTCGCATCGAGCGTACGCTGGGCGAGCGGAACCTTTACCGCAAAAATCTGAAGCCCGTCACCTACGTCACCGCCGACGTCGCGGGCGCGGTGGAGAGCCCGGCCTACGCGATGTTCGGCATCGACCGCGCCATCCGCGCACTCGACGCCCGTCGCTTCGGCGCGACGGACGCGTCGCTGCCCATCTACCACCTCAACGTTCCCCTCGACGACCAGTCGCCCGCCCTGAAATGGGACGGCGAGTGGCACATCACGCTCGAGGTGTTTCGCGACCTCGGCCTCGCGTTCGCCGCCGTCCTCGTGCTGATCGCGATGCTGATGGTCGGCTGGTTCAAGAGCTACACGACGCCCCTCGTCGTCATGGCCGCGATCCCGTTTTCGCTCATCGGGATCCTGCCCGCCCATTGGGCCCTCGGGGCGTTTTTCACCGCGACCTCGATGATCGGCTTCATGGCCGGCGCCGGCATCGTCGTGCGCAATTCGATCATCCTCGTCGATTTCATCGAACTGCGCCGCGCCCATGGCCTGCCGTTGCGCGACGCGGTGATCGAGGCCGGCGCGGTGCGTTTCCGCCCCATGCTGCTCACCGCGCTTGCGGTGGTGGTCGGGGCGAGCGTCATCCTCGCCGACCCGATTTTCCAGGGCCTCGCGATCAGCCTCATGTTTGGCGAGGTCGCCTCCCTCCTCATCAGCCGCATGGCGGTGCCGGTCCTCTACTACATGACCAACCGCCGCGGTGAACTCACACCGTCATGAACCTCCTGAAGTTCTTCAAAGCCATGCTCACCTCCGTACCCCGTCTTGCCCCCCACGATTGCGCCGCCCGGGTCCGTTCCGGCGACGCCCTCCTCGTCGATGTCCGCGAGCCCGCCGAATGGGCCGAGGGCGTCGCCCAGCAGGCCACGCTCCTCTCGCTCGCCGACCTCAATGGCACCCGGACCGACTGGAAGCCGTTCCTCGCCGCCAACGCCGGGCGCGAGATTCTGCTCTATTGCGCGGTCGGGGGCCGGGCCGGCCTCGCCGCCCGCGTGCTCGCCGCCGAGGGCTTTCGCGTCGCCAACACCGGGGGCCTCAGCGACTGGGCCGCGTCAGGCTGGCCCATCGTCAAACCCGCCGCCACCGGGAACTAAATACCCGCCCCGCCATGTCGCCTTCCTCGGCCCCCTCCCTTTCGTTTCTGCGTCGCCCGCGCTGGAATCCCTATGTCGTCGGTGCCGCCATCGGCGTGCTTAGCTGGATCGTCTTCGCCGTTGTCGACAAACCGCTCGGCGTCACGACCTCGCTCACCGGACTCGCTGGTGCCTGCGCCGCCCCGTTCGTCGGGGCCGACACCGTGGCGGCCAACGCCTATTTCAAACAGCACGTCTTCAAGTGGGACTACGGCATGCTCTTCCTCGGCGGCATCGCGCTCGGTGGTTTCCTTTCCGCCTTGGCCTCCGGCAGCTTTCGCGCCGAAACCGTGCCCTCGGTCTGGCGCGAACGGTTCGGGCCCTCCGCCCCGAAACGGTTTTTCGCCGCCTTCCTCGGCGGATTGCTCGCCATGTTCGGCGCGCGCCTGGCCGACGGCTGCACCAGCGGCAACGGCATCAGCGGCAGTCTCCAGCTCGCGGTGGGCGGCTGGACATTTTTCCTGACGCTCTTCGCCTTCGGCATCCTCACCAGCCTCGTGCTCTTCGGCCGTGGTCGCACCGTAAAAAACTAACCTCCGCCCGACCATGCATTTTCTCGCTGTCACGCCTCCCGTTACCGGTTCCGCCGCCCTGGTCGCCGCCATTTTGCTCGGCGCCCTCTTCGGCGTGCTGCTTCACCGGGGCGGGGTCGCCAACTACAACGTCATCGTGAACCAGTTTCGGTTCCGCGACTTCACCGTCCTGAAGATCATGCTGACCGCGATCATCGTCGGTGGGGTGGGCGTGCTCGCGCTCAACTCCGCGGGCCTCGCCAACTACCACATCAAGGCCGCCAACCTGCTCGGCATCGTCCTCGGCGCGGCCATTTTCGGCGTTGGCATGGTGATCTATGGCTATTGCCCGGGCACCGCCATCGCCGCTGCCGCTGCCGGGAGTGTCCACGCCATCGTCGGTCTCCTCGGCCTGCTGGTCGGAGGGACGCTTTAGGCGTTCAGCTTTCCGTGGATCGCCCAGCACGTCCTGCCCGTGGCGGCCCTCGGACAAGTCCGCCTGCCCGACGTCACCGGCGTCCCGGCCGTCGCGTGGTTCGCCGCGCTGATCGCGATCGCGGTCACCGTTTTTTACTTCATCGAGCGCGCCGAACGCCGCGCCACTGCTCTTTCCGCGTCATAACCCCCACCGCCCACCCGCCATGAAAACCAACGTCGGCACCCTCGACCGCATCGTCCGCACCCTCCTCGGCCTCGCCATCCTCGGCGCCGGCTACTATTTCAAGAACTGGCTCGGTCTCCTCGGGATCATCCCGATCCTCACTGCCATCGTCGGCGTCTGCCCGGCCTACGTGCCCTTTGGCCTCAGCACCTGCCCGCGACCCGTGGATAAAAAATAGGATCTCGCTCAGATCGCTCGTGCGACCGCCGGGCCAACGTCCACTGGCGAGTCCTCCGACGAGACGCGGTCCGGACTTGAAGCGCCCACGCGCCCTCGGCAGACAGGGGCATGCGTTTTCGCGGACTGCACCACCTCGGCGTCGGGGGGCTTTTGATCTGGAATGCGCTGGTGACGTGCGCCGCCGATGCCCCGGTTTCGCCGACCGCAGCGGTACACGTCGTCTTGCCTCCGGACGAATTGGCCAGGCTGCAGCGCGAGGCGACCGCTGGCTCGGTGGATGCGCAACTCGAACTCGCTCTCGCGTACGATGCGGGGACGGCCGGAAAAAGGGATCAGGTCGAGGCCGCCCAATGGTATGAACGTGCGGCCGCCCAAAATGTGGGCGTCGCCCATCTGCGTCTGGGAATGTTGCAAGAGGCCGGGACGGGCTTGCAGCAGGACTATGTGGCCGCGCGCGTCCACTACGAAAAGGCGGTCGCCGCCGGCGTGCCCGAGGCGAATCTCCGGCTCGGGATTCTCTATTTGGAGGGCTGGGGCGCGGCCCGCGATCCGGCGCTCGCGGTCGCGACCATCGAAAAAGCCGCCGAGGCCGGTTATCGGCCCGCCCAGAGCGTCCTGTCCGACATGTATGCGGGCGGGGTGGGCGTGAAGCGCGATCCCGTCAAGGCCGTGGCCTGGGCGGAGCGGATGGCCAGGCAGAAGGACCCCGAGGGAGAGATCCGCCTCGGAGTGTTGGCGCTCGGGGTGCAAGGCCTGAAGGAAGACCGGCAACTGGCCCGGGAATGGTTTCAGCTCTCGGCCCAGCAGGAATACTCCGATGGCATGCTGGCGATGGCCGCCACCTTTCTGCGTCCGGACCGGACCCCCGAGGACGCGAAGCTCGGGGTCCGCTGGCTCGAACTGGCCGTCGACAACGGCAACTCGGCGGCCGCGTTCTATCTTGGAGCCCAACTGGCCTTCGCCGCCGGCAACCCGCCCGATCAAGCGACAGAAGTCCGCATCCGGGAACTGCTGGAGCAATCCGCCAGGGCGGGAGAGTCCTCCGCCGACGAGGTGCTTGAACTGGCAAAGGACGGATCGACGTGGCAGGAGGCGTTCCGTCACGTGCTCACCGTGCCCTATGAACGGCGATACGTGCAGCGCGCCCAGACCAGCGGAGTGCCGCTCGCGACGGGGCGTGCCGGGGACTCCATGCCGGTGGTCGTGAAGATCGTGCGTCCCATCTATCCGCGGGCGCTTCGTCTCACCCACACCACGGGCGAGGTGCTTGTCGATTTTGTGGTCGATGTCACGGGAAGGGTGCGCAACCCCTTTGTCGTGCGCAGCGCGCATGAGGCTTTTTCCGACCATGCTCTCGTCGCGGTGCGGCAGTGGGTTTTCGTGCCCGGGATCAAGGATGGACACCTGGCCGCCTATCACATGCAGGTTCCGGTCGTGTTCGAATTCTCGGAGGTAAACGACGCCCGGGCCAAGCGTTCGAAGCGGACGCCGGCGGTCGGAGCAGGGGAGAGATGACGGGCGGATGGGGTGTTCACCGCCCGTCAAGTAGTTCGACGCTCAGGGTGAATCAGCCCACGTTGATTCCACGACCGCGATTTGGCCCGCGGTATCTTGCGGTCAACCTCTTCGCCTCATGGACGTGCTCTTCCTCTCGCGGCTGCAGTTCGCCTTCACCATTGCGTTCCACTACATCTACCCGCCGCTGAGCATCGGGCTGGGCCTCCTGCTGGTCATCAACGAGGGGCTCTGGCTCAAGACGAAGAACCCCCTCCACCACCAGATGGCGCGCTTCTGGACGCGGGTCTTTGCGCTCACCTTCGCCATCGGGGTCGCCACCGGGATCGTGATGGAGTTCGAGTTTGGCACCAACTGGGCGACCTACTCGCGCTACGTCGGCGACGTCTTCGGCAGCGCGCTCGCCGCCGAGGGCATCTTTGCATTCTTCCTCGAATCAGGATTTCTCGCGGTGCTGCTCTTCGGCTGGGACAAGGTCGGCCCGAAGGTGCATTTCTTCGCGACCTGCATGGTGGCGCTCGGCGCGCACTTCAGCGCCATCTGGATCATCGTCGCGAATTCGTGGATGCAGACGCCCGCGGGCTTCCACATTGTCGGCGAGGGCCTCAAGGCGCGAGCCGAGATCACGGATTTTTGGGCGATGGTCTTCAACCCGTCGTCGATGGATCGCCTCAGCCACACGGTGGTCGGTGCCTGGCAGGCCGGCGCGTGGCTCATGGTGAGCATCGGCGCGTGGTACCTGTTGAAGAAGCAGCACCGCGCCTTCGCCCTCACCTCGATGAAGCTCGGCCTCGCGCTCTCGCTCGTCGCCTCCACGCTCACGCTGGTCACGGGCGACCGCAGCGCGTCGGGCGTCGCGCGCAACCAGCCCTCGAAGTTCGCCGCGCTGGAGGGCCATTGGGAAACCGGCCCGCGGGCCCCGTTGCACGTGGTCGGCTGGGTCGACGAGAAAACCGAGACGACGCACGGCATCGCGATCCCGGGTCTTTTGAGCTGGCTCGCTCACGGCGACACCGCGGCGCCGGTCACCGGCCTTCGCGACATCCCGAAGGACGAGCGCCCGCCCGTGAATTTCACCTTTCAGCTCTTCCACCTTATGGTCGGGATCGGCTTCGCCCTGATCGGCCTCGCCCTCTGGGCCGCGTGGGCGCTCTGGCGCGGCAAACTGGAAAACTCCCGCGCGCTCCTATGGCTGCTCGTCATCTCGGTCCTCGGCCCGCAAATCGCCAACCAGGCCGGCTGGTGGGCCGCCGAGGTCGGCCGCCAGCCGTGGATCGTGTACAAGCTCCTCCGCACCTCGCAGGGTCTCTCCGCCGTCGTCTCGGCCAACCAGGTCCTCTCCTCGCTGATCATGTTCACCTTCGTTTACCTGCTGCTGTTCGCCGCCTTCGTTTTCCTGTTGAACGAAAAGATCCAGCACGGCCCCGACGCCGCCGATCTTCAGCCCACGGGCAAGCTCGCCCTCGGCTTCAAGCCCGCGAAAGGAGACGCGTTGTGAGCTTCGGCGGCCTCGATCTCAACACCGTGTGGTTTGCCCTCGTGGGCGTGCTGTTCACGGGCTACGTGATCCTCGACGGCTTTGACCTCGGCGTCGGCGTGCTCCACCTCTGGGTCGCGAGGAAGGACGAGGAGCGCCGCGTCTTTCTCAACGCCATCGGCCCAGTCTGGGACGGCAACGAGGTCTGGCTCGTCACCGGGGGCGGCGCGCTCTTCGCGGCGTTTCCCGACGTCTATGCGACCGTGTTCTCCGGCTTCTACCTCGCGTTCATGGCCCTGCTTTGCGCGCTGATCTTCCGCGCCGTCGCCATCGAGTTTCGCAGCAAGCATCCCTCGCCCCGCTGGCGCGCGTTTTGGGACTGCGGTTTCGCCTTCGGCAGCCTCGGCTCCACCCTCCTCATCGGCATCGCGATGGGCAACATCGCGTGGGGCGTTCCGCTCGACGAACGCGGCGAGTTTGCCGGCACGTTCTTCGGTCTCCTCCATCCTTATGCGCTGCTCATGGGCGTGACCACGGTCGCGCTCTTCGCGATGCACGGTGCGATCTACCTCGTGCTCAAAACCGAGGGCGAGCTCCAGGCCCGCCTCCGCGCCCGTGTCAACCCGCTCATCATCGCCTTCATCCTCTGCTACGTGCTGCTCACGCTCGCCACGCTGCTCTACGTGCCGCACGTCACCGAGGCGTTCCGGCGCGAGCCGTGGTTCTTCGCCCTCGTCATCCCCGTCGTGCTGGCGATCGCCAACATCCCGCGCGAGGTCAACCGCGGGCGCGAGTTCTTCGCGTTTCTCTCCTCCTGCGCCGCGATGGCCGGCCTCATGGCGATCTTCGGGGTCGGCAACTATCCCTACCTTGTCTACAGCCATCCGCTCGCCGGGCACAGCCTCACCGCGTTCAACGCCGCGTCTTCACAGAAGACCCTCGGCATCATGCTCACCATCGCGCTCATCGGCATCCCGGTCGTCCTCGCCTACAGCGTGAGCATCTACTGGATCTTCCGTGGCAAGGTGCGCATCGACAAAATGAGCTACTGACGGCGTCGGTGGGCGGGGTGTACCGATGCCGGGTCGGCATGGGCGCACCAACAACACGGCATTGGGAAGTCCGCCCTATCTGGGTTAGGTTGTGACCATTTCGTCCCAATGCCTCCCATCGCAGTCCCGCCCTTCCCGCTCCCTTCTTATCCGCAGGATTCCGTCTGCCCTCCCACGCACCTCCTCGGCCCGGCTGGGACTGCGCCCGGGATTTTCGGGAAATCACCCACTGGCGTTCGTCGCGCCCACCGCATTCGTTCGCAACTGCTGTCGTTCGTCGCGAACCGCCGGAAAACGGCGTCCTTTCTCCGCGCGTTTCCGGTGATCGCACTCCTGATGCTGAGCGCCGGAGCGCAACCGCCCTCGGGCTATGCGGTCAGCCTGCTCGCCGGGCGGCCGGGATTGGTGAGCGTCGACGGCCAGGGCCGGACGGCCAGCTTCACGACTCCGAGCAGCGTGGCGGTGGACGCCGCCGGCAACGTTTTCGTAGCCGACACCACCAACCAAACCATCCGCAAAATCACGGCGTCCGGTGCGGTCAGCACCTTTGCCGGGCTGGGCGGACAACCGGGCGCCACCGACGGCACGGGTAGCGCGGCCCGCTTCAATTCTCCCCGCGGCGTGGCGGTCGACGACGCCGGCAACGTCTATGTGGCCGATGCGAACAATCACACCATCCGCAAGATCACGCCCGCCGGGGCCGTGAGCACGCTGGCCGGACAGGCGGGCGCGGCGGGGAGCACGGATGGGGACGGAGCGGCGGCGCGGTTCAACCGTCCCACGGGCGTGGCGGCCTACCCCGATGGCACGGTCTTTGTGGCGGACATGCAAAACCACCTGATCCGCCAAATCACCCCGGCGGGGAGAGTCACCACGTTCGCCGGGATCGCGGGTGTCCGCGGCCACACGAACGGCACCGTCAACGACGCGCTCTTCACCCTGCCCATGCACGTCGCGGTTTTCCACGGCAATGTCTACGTGACGGGCCGCGAATCCGAGGCGGTCCGCTGGATCTCGCCCACGGGACAGGTCACGACCATCGCCGGTCAGGCCGATCTCTCCGGTTCGGACGATGGTCTGCTGGGTGCCGCCCGTTTCAACGGTCCCGCTGGCCTCGCCGTGGATCGGGACGGCAATGTCTTCGTGGCCGACAGCTTCAACGACACGATCCGCCGGATCACTTCGACCGGCACGGTCACCACGACTCCAATCGGTCTTGTCACGACCGTGGCGGGGCAGGTGCACGTCGGGGGTTCGGCCGACGGCACCGGCACCCAGGCCCTGTTCAACACGCCCTATTCCGTGGCGGTGGATGCCGCCGGCAACGTCTTCGTCGCCGACCTCGGCAATGCCACGATCCGGAAGATCGCGCCCTCCGGCGCGGTCACGACGTTCGCCGGTGAAGCCAGCGCCGGCGCGGTCGACGGTCCCGGCCGCGCCGCCCGCTTCAACTACCCCAACGGCGTGGCCGTGGATCTGGCTGGCAATGCCTACGTGGCGGACACCCTCAACAACACCATTCGCAAGATCACACCGGCCGGCGTCGTGACCACGTTGGCTGGAGCCGCCGGCCAATTCGGGAACGACGACGGCACGGGCGTCGCGGCGCGCTTCGACTTTCCCCTCGGCATCGCCGTCGACCGTATCGGTAATGTTTATACCACCTCCAATTCGGCGGCCGTGCGAAAGATCACCCCGGCCGGCGTCGTGACGACCCTCGCCGGCCAGGCCGCCACGTTTGGCGACACCGACGGCCCCGGCACCACCGCCCGGTTCGCGTTCCCCAACGGGCTCGCGGTCGCGACCGATGGCACGGTCTATGTCGCCGATCAGGAAAACTCCACCATCCGGAAGATCACGCCTGCCGGCGTGGTGAGCACGCTGGCGGGGGCCTCCAACCAGCGGGGCGGCACCGACGGCCGGGGCGGCGCGGCGCGCTTTGTCCAGCCGGCTGGGCTGGCGATCGATCCCGCGGGGAATCTCTACGTGTCCGACCGCGGCGACTTCACGGTGCGCAAGGTGACCCCGGCGGGCGACGTGACGACTCTCGCGGGCCAACATGGCGTCGCCGGCACGGCGGACGGCACGGGCACCGCCGCGCGCTTCGCCTTTGCCGGCGGCATCGCGATCGACCGGCAGGGCACGCTCTTTGTGGCCGACGCCAACAATCGGATCCGCCAGATCACCCCGGCGGGCGTGGTCACCACGATCGTGGCCGACCCCGGTGCCGGTGGCAGCGAACTTCCCCAGCCCGACCTGGCCAAGAACATCGCAACGGACCTCGCCGGCAATCTCTACGTCACGGATAGCACGAGCAACACGGTCCGCAAAGCCGTCTCAACGACGCGACTGGTGAATCTCTCCGTGCGCACCCGCGTCGGCACCGACGACCAGACGCCCATCCTGGGATTTGTCCTCTCGGACGGCAGTCCCAAGCCCCTGCTGGTCCGCGGAGTCGGACCGACGTTGGCGACGCTCGGCGTGGCGGGCGCGACGGCCGACCCGCAACTGAGCCTCGTCGACCAAAAGGCGAGTCTCGTCGAGCAAAACGACAATTGGGGTGGCACGGCGCAGTTGAGCGACGCCTTTCGCAAGGTCGGAGCTTTTCCCTTGGAAAACGGCTCCAAGGACGCGGCCTTGTTGTCGACGCTGGTGCCCGGACTGTATTCAGCGCGCGTCACCGCCGCGGGTACCGGTGGCGGCGTGACGTTGATGGAGGCTTACGACGCCGATCCGTCCGGCACGAGTCGGTTGACCAACGCGTCGATCCGAGCCTTCTCCGGTCTTGCGGACAACACCCTGATTGCTGGCTTCGTCCTTTCGGGCTCGGTGCCGAAGACCCTGCTGATCCGGGCCGCGGGCCCGTCATTGGCCAGGCTGGGTCTCGGCGCTTCCGGTCTGCTGAGCGATCCGAAACTCACGCTCTTCCGCGGCTCCACGAGCCTCGACGAAAACGACAACTGGGGCGGTACGGTCGAGCTCAAGGCCGCGAGCCGCACCGTTGGCGCCTTCGACCTCGATTCTGACGCGAGCAAGGACGCCGCGCTGCTGGTGACCCTTCCCCCCGGAGTCTATACCGCGCAGGTCACGGGCGCGAACGCCGGGGTCGGCGTGGCGTTGATCGAGATCTACGAACTGCCTTGAGCACGCTTGGGCGCCCGCGGACCGGTCATCCGCCCCGCAGTGGGGAACGGCTTTTCCTTTGCGCCCGTCACCCCGTTTGGGGAGCCTTAGGCTCCTGTGCTTCAGCCCGCCGAAAATTCCAACATCGCGCGTCATCTTGCCCTCATGGCGGCTGCGCACCCGACGCGCGCCGCGCTGAAGATCCCCCGCGGCCGCACCGCCGCCGGTGACATCGACTACCTCTCGCTCACATTTGCCGAGCTCGACGCCGAAGTCTCGGCGTGGTGCGCCCGCCTCACCTCCGCCGGCCTCGCGCGCGGCGACCGCACCCTCCTGATGGTGCGCCAGGGGCTCCCGCTGATCGCCTCCGCCTTCGCGCTTTTCCGCCTCGGAGCGGTGCCCGTGGTCATCGATCCCGGCATGGGGTTGAAGAGCTTTCTCAACTGCGTCGCCCGCTCCCGCCCCACCGCCCTAGTGGGCATCCCGCTCGCGCAACTCCTCAGCCACCTCTTCCGTCCGACCTTCCGCTCGGTCAAGATTCGCGTGCGTGCCAGCGGCTCCCTCACCGCCCGCCTCACGCGCGCCGGCTCCCAGCCTTTGGCGATCGGCTCTCAGCCCGCCGCCGCCGCGGCCACCGACCTCGCCGCCATTCTCTTCACGTCCGGCTCCACCGGTGCCCCGAAGGGCGTGTGCTACGAGCACGGCATGTTCGAGGCCCAGGTTCGCCTCATCCGCGAGACCTACGGCATCGCTCCCGGCGAAATCGATCTCCCGCTCCTCCCCATCTTCGCCCTGTTCAATCCCGCCCTCGGCATGACAACCATCGTGCCCGAGATCGACCCGCGTCGTCCCGCGGACGTCGACCCCGCAAAGATCGTCCAGGCCATCGTGCAGGAAAAGGTCACCTCCTCCTTCGGGTCCCCAACCCTGTGGAGCAAAATCGGCGAGCACTGCCGCACCCAAAATCTCACCCTGCCTTCACTGCGCCGCGTGCTCAGTGCCGGCGCACCGGTGCCCGCCGCGCTCTGGAAAAATTCCCGCGGGTTTCTCCCTTCGGGCGAGCTCCACAGTCCGTACGGCGCCACCGAATCGCTGCCGGTTGCCAGTGTGTCCGCCTCCGAGATCGACCTCGCCTCCACCCGGGGTGCCTGTGTCGGCCGTCCCATCCCGGGCATCGACGTCCGCATCGTCGCGGTCACCGACACCCCGATCGCCCGCCTCACCGACACCCGCGAGCTTCCCCGCGGCGAAATCGGCGAGATCATCGTCCGCGGCCCAGTCGTCACCAAAACTTACGACACCCTGCCCGAGGCCACCGCCCTTGCGAAAATCCCCGACGGCCCGTCCGCCGTCTGGCACCGCATGGGTGACTGCGGCTACCTCGACGAAGCCGGACGCCTCTGGTTCTGCGGGCGCAAGGCCGAGCGCGTCGAAACCGCGTCGGGCACACTTTACACCGAGCCCTGCGAACAGGTTTTCCGCACCCATCCCCGCGTCGCCCGCTGCGCGCTGGTCGGCCTGGGCGAACGCGGCCAGCAGCGCCCGGCGCTGATCGTCGAGGCCGACATCACCGAGTCCGACGAGGCCCGCCCCTTCGCCCGCGAGCTCCGCGCTCTCGCGTTGGAACACCCCCACACCGCGTCCATCAAACTCTTCTACTTCCACCCGAAGTTCCCGGTCGACGTCCGCCACAACGCGAAAATCCATCGCCTCACTCTCGCCCAGTGGGCGCTTTCCGCCAAGGGCTACGAGTCCGACCCGAAACGCTAGGCACACGATTTCCCGACCCATCACCCGGTTTCGACGTTCGCCTTCGCACCCATTTCAACGGCACTCTCCTCTGGTTTTCCTCCGGTTTCGTGTGTTTGGTGTGCTTCGTGGTTCCTTCCACTGACATTTCTTCTGCGCCCGTCCTCGTCACTGGCGGCACCGGCTTCCTCGGCCGCCGCCTCGTCGAGCGACTCCTCGCCGCCGGCCGGCCGGTGACCGTGCTCGCGCGCCGCTCCGATCCCGCGCTGGCCGCCCGCGGGGTCCGCTTGGTCACCGCCTCGCTCGACGATTCCGCCGCCGTCAGCGCCGCGTGCGCCGGCCACGAAACCGTCTTCCACACCGCCGCCAAGGTCGGCGTCTGGGGCCGTTACGACGATTTTTTCCGCACCAACGTTTTGGGCACCCGCGCGATCCTCGCGGGTTGCCGCGCACATGGCGTCGCGCGCCTCGTTTACACCTCGACCCCGAGCGTCGTGTACAACGGCCGCTCCCTCGCCAACGCCGACGAATCCCTCCCGCTCACGACTGACTGCCCGAGCCCGTACCCGCTCACCAAGGCTCTCGCCGAGCGCGAGGTCCTCGCCGCCAGTTCCCCGGCCCTGCGCACCGCGGCCCTCCGCCCGCACCTGATCTGGGGCGTGGGTGATCCGCACCTCGTTCCGCGGGTCCTCGCGCGCGCGCGCACCGGCCGCCTCCGCATCGTCGGCGACGGCACGAACCGCGTCGACATGGTCCACGTCGAAAACGCCGTCGACGCCCACCTCCTCGCGGAGCGCGCGCTCGCCGGTTCCCCCTCCGCCGCCGCGGGCCAGGCCTACTTCGTCACCAACGGCGAGCCCGTCGCCCTCTGGGCTTGGATCAACGCCCTCCTCACCGCCCTCGGCGAGCCGCCCGTCACGCGCCGCCTCTCGCTCTCCACCGCCTCCGCGATCGGCGCCGTCTGCGAAACGCTCTGGCGCACGCTCCCGCTCCGCGGCGAACCGCCGATGACGCGCTTCATCGCCGCCGAACTCGCCAAGGACCACTGGTTCAACCTCGCCGCCGCGCGCCGCGACCTCGGCTACGAGCCGCGCATCACCATGGCCGCCGGCACCGCCGAACTCGTCGCCTCCCTCCGCGCCTCCCGCGCTTCCTCCTCGTGACCCCCCGCCAAATTCTCCCGCCTGCGCTCGCGATGTCCGCGATCGTGTTGCTCTCGAACATCCTCGTGCAGTTCCCCGTCAACGCCTGGCTCACCTGGGGCGCGTTTTCGTATCCGGTCGCGTATTTCGTGACCGATGTCTGCAACCGCACGTCCGGGCCGGCCGCCGCCCGCCGCGTCGCCTGGGTCGGCTTCGCCGTCGGCCTCCTCCTCTCCGTGGTGTTCGCCCCGTTGCGCGTGGCCGTCGCCTCCGGCACCGCGTTCATCGTCTCCCAGCTCCTCGACGTCGCCGTGTTCAACCGCCTCCGCCAGCAGTCGTGGTGGAAGGCCCCGCTCTTCGGCTCCGCCGCCGCCTCGGTCGTCGACACCTCGATCTTCTTCGGCGTCGCCTTTGCCGGCACCTCTGTCCCCTGGCTACCGCTCGCCGCCGGCGACCTCGGTGTGAAGCTCGCCATGGCCCTCCTGCTGCTCCCACCCTATCGCGTGCTCGTGGGCCGCCTCACCGCGCCGTCGGCCCGCTGACACCGGCCCGGCCACTCGGTCGAGCGGTCGCGCTTAGCGTTCGAACCCCTACCTTCCGGGCATCCTCACGCCGCGTTTCCGGGAAGCGGGCCATGTCGAACCCGCATGGATCGTCTGACCACACGGCATTGGCCGGGTGAGGTGGTTATTGATAGTATTTTGCATCTAGCGGCGCTCACCGGAAGGCTCCCGCCTCCCGGCGCCGCAGGAAAACTCCACCATGATCCTGACCGAACCCATCAATCCCAACCAAGCGCTCTGGGAAAAAGGCGACTTCACCCGCATCGCCTCGACCATGCGCGAAAGCGGCGAGGCCCTCGTCGCGCGCCTCGGCATCCAGCCCGGCATGCAGGTGCTCGACCTCGGCTGCGGCGACGGCACCACGGCCCTGCCCGCGGCGAAACTCGGCGCCCAGGTCACGGGCGTCGACCTCGCCCGCAACCTCGTCGAGGCGGGCAACCGCCGCGCCCGCGCCCAAGGCCTCGAGCACTGCATCTTTCACGACGGCGATGCGACCGACCTGCGGATGCTGTCCGACCGGACGTTCGACCTCACGTTGAGCATCTTTGGCGCGATGTTTGCCCCCCGGCCGTTGCAGGTCGCCCGCGAGATGGTCCGCGTGACCCGGCCCGGCGGACGCATCGTCATGGGCAATTGGATACCCAACGACCCCACCCTCGTGGCGCAGATCCTGAGGATCTGCTCCGCCCACACCCCGCCTCCGCCGGAGGGCTTCGTCAGCCCGATGCTGTGGGGCATCGAGCAAAACGCGGTCAAGCGGTTCGGCGCCGCGGGCATTCCTCCCGCCCGGATCACCTGCGTCCGCGACACCTTCACGTTTCGCCACCTCGGCACCCCCGCCAGCTTCGTGCAGGAATTCCGCCGCTACTACGGGCCGACGATGAACGCCTTCGAGGCGGCCGAGAAAGACGGGCGAGGGGAGGTCTTGCGCCGGGAGCTGGAGGATCTCTTCTGGCGTCAGAACGTGAGTCTCGTCTGTGACGTCACCCTGATCCCGGCCACCTTCCTGCGCGTGACCGTGGACGTCTGAAGAATCGCCTCGGCCCTCGCCCGGCTGCCCCCCAGGGCCGCCGGGCCTCCCTCCGCCACCGGGGCCGGGCTCTTCGCTTGGTGCCTGTCGCCTACCGCGGATTCGCCCGCTGCCGCACCGCTTCAAACAGCGTGATGATCGTCGCCATCGCGACATTCAGCGAGTCCGCCTGCCCCGCCATCGGGATGCGCACCGGCACATCGCAGTTCTCCAGCCAGAACTGGCTCAGTCCGTACTGTTCGCTCCCCATCACCACCGCGAGCGATCCGCGCAGGCCGACGTCCGAGTAAATCTTCTCCGCCGCCGGCGTCGTCGCCACCATGCGCACGCCTTTTTCCTTGAGCCACGCGTGCACCCGCGTGCTCTCCTCGACCACCAGCGGCACGGAAAACAGCACGCCCGTCGAGGCGCGCACGACGTTCGGGTTGAAAATATCCGTCACCGGGTCGCACACGATCACCGCGTCGCATCCCGCCGCGTCCGCGCTCCGCAGGATGGTCCCGAGATTCCCCGGCTTCTCGATCGCCTCCACCACGAGGTAAAACGGATGCTCCTTCGCCGGCAGGTCGGCCAGCGCCCGCCGCCACTGCGGCGCCACCGCCAGCAGCCCGTCCGGGCGCTCGCGATAGGCCACCTTGGCAAAGGCGTCCTTCGTCAGCTCAAACACCTGCGCCCCCGCCGTCCGGGCCTGCTCGATCAGCGCCGGCTCGTTCTCGCCCAGGAACCACTCCGGGGAAAAATAGATCTCCGCCAGCGCGACCTGCTTCTCCAGCGCCCGGCGGATCTCGCGGTAGCCCTCCACCAAAAACACCCCCGCCTCGTCGCGGGGACGTCGGTCGCGCAGCTTCACGAGCTGTTTCACGCGGGGATTCTGGAGACTGGTGATTTTTTCGGCAAACATGGGTCGCGACCACCCAACACATGAAACCGCCGAAAGAAAATCCTCTTCGTTTCGTCTGATTTCCCGTGTTTGGTGGGGTTTGTGGGCAAAAACAAAAAATTCCAGGACGTCCCGTTCGCCTATCACCAGGAGATCGAACTCGAGATCACGACCCTCACCAACCTCGGCTCCGGCCTCGGGCGCGTCGTGCTGCCGGGCGAAACCGAGGCGAAGTGGGTTGTCATGGTCCCGTTCACCCTGCCCGGCGAACGCGTGCGCGTGCGCGTCTTCCGCAACCAGAAGAATTTTTCCGAGGCCGACCTCGTCGAGGTGCTCACGCCCTCGCCCCACCGCATCCCCGCCACCTGCCCGCTCTTCGCCCGCTGCGGCGGCTGCCAGTACCAGCACCTTGCCTACGCCGAGCAGCTTCTCTGGAAACAGCGCCAGGTCGCCGAGCTCCTCCGGCACATGGCCGGCATCGACTTCCCCGTTTCCCCCGTCGTGCCGTCGCCCCGCGAATTCGGCTACCGCTCGAAGATCACGCCGCACTTCAATCCCCCGCGCGACCCCGCCACGCCGCCGCCCATCGGCTTTCTCCGCCAGGGCACCCGGTTCGACATCGTCGATGTCCCGCGCTGCCCGATCGCGACCGACGCGATCAACGCCAAGCTCCCCGAGGTCCGGGCCCGCGTCCACGCCCGCGCCGCCGCCGGCGAGTACGAGCGCTCCTCCACGCTCCTCCTCCGCGAGGCCAGCGGCCAGGTCACGACCGACTACGATGCGATCATCACCGAGACGGTCGGCGACCTGAAGCTTCGCTTCCTCGCCCGCGACTTCTTCCAGAACAACCCCTTCATCCTCCCCGCCTTCACCGGCTACGTCCGCGCCCAGGCCGCCGCCAGCGGCGCCCGCTACCTCGTCGACGCCTATTGCGGCAGCGGGCTCTTTGCCCTCACCGCCGCCCCGGCCTTCGAGCGCGTCGCCGGCATCGAACTCAGCGAATCCTCCATCCGCTTCGCCCGCGAAAACGCCGCCGCCAACGGCCTCGCCAACGCCACCTTCCAGGCCGGCGACGCCGCCCAGATCTTCGCCGGCCTGCCCGCCCTCGCCACGCCGGAGACCCCCGGGGCCTTCGCCGCCGCCGACACCGCCGTCATCATCGACCCGCCGCGCAAGGGCTGTGACGAAAATTTCCTCGCCCAGCTCTTCGCCTACGGCCCCCGCGCCGTCGTGTATGTTTCGTGCGACCCCGCGACCCAGATGCGCGACCTGAAGAGCTTCCTCGCCGCCGGCTACACCCTCACCGCCGCCCAGCCCTTCGACCTCTTCCCCCAGACCCGCCACCTCGAGTGCGTGCTCACACTGCGGCGTGGGTGATCAGCGACCACATTCTCTACTCCACCCTAGCAGGTTAGGTGCGTTCTTCGATAAGCCACGCCCGCCGCTTGTGGTCATTCCTTTCACGACGAATTATCAGCTATGTTTCACCGCTTGAGCCGATTGGGTCTTGGGTTCCTATTCGTGGTGCTGTCGTGCGCCCTCCATGCCCAAACAGGCTCCGTCGACCCCGAGCGAGCCACACCGGTCAATGAAGGAGGTGGCTCAATGCCTCCGGTTATCTCTTCGTTTTCCCCATTCGACGTTTCGTCCATCCTAGGCGCATCGGCGACGTTTTCACCCAGTATCAACAGTGGCTCCCCCCCTTTTACCTTTCAGTGGGTGAAAAATGGCGTGGTGATTCCCGGGGCGACCGGCGGTCTGCTCCAATTGGTCAATCTCACGTCGGCCGACGCGGGCAAATACTCCTGCATCGTGACCAATATTGCGGGAAGCGCCACCAGCCGCGAAGCCACCCTGACCGTAAGCCCGCCGACACCAATTGTCTTTATTTCACAGCCCCAAAGCCAGACCCTCTTTTCGGGCCAGACCCTCAGTCTATCGGTTTCGCCAACCGGCAGTCCGCCCATTGCCTTTCAATGGAGGAGAAATGGTACTGCCATCGCGGGGGCAACGGACGGCTTTTTCTCGATCGGCTCCCTGGTGCCCGCCGACTCTGGCAGTTACTCTGTTGTTGCCACGAATCCTGCGGGCTCAGTCATCAGCACTACGGCCGTCATCACGGTCAGCCCGCCCGTCGCGCCCACGATTGTTCGACAACCGGAAGATAGGAATGTCGACTACGGCAGTTCATTCTCAATCAGCGTTGCAGTCGGCGGCTCGCCACCCTTCGCCTTTGACTGGAAAAAAGACGGGATCGCGGTCAGTGGGGGCGACACCGCCGGTTCAACCCCCTCAAGCAATTACGTATTCAATGCTGCGACACCGGCTCGGAATGGAGTCTACACCGTCACTGTGACCAACGCGGCCGGTTCGGTTACCAGTAGAGATGCGATCATCGTCGTCGCTGCGGCTACCCCACCCAAGATCACCTCGCAACCTTCCGCCCGTCAGGTCACGGTCGGCTTGGGCACCGCCTTCTATGTCGGATATTCCGGTACTAGCGATCGACCCTTCACCTTCCAATGGTCCAAGAATGGCGTGCCCATCGTCGGCGCCACCTCCGATGGCTACGTCATCGATGCCGTCCGCGACAACGATGCAGGCTCTTACTCTGTGGTCATCTCCGGCTCGGGCGGCAGCGTGACGAGCGCCTCCGCCAGACTTACCGTGGTTCCGGCGGTGCCGCCGAGCGTGAAATTTTGGCCTTTGGACACGGCCGCGACGCTCGGTCAGATGGTCAATTTTGGAGTTAACGATATCCGGGGCTCACCACCTCTTGCGATCCAGTGGTACAAGGACGGGCTATTGATCGCCGAAGCGACCGGTGCCCACCTCAACTTTCAAAAGGTCGCCGAAACTGATTTGGGCATCTATACCTCTGTGATCTCGAACTCCGCCGGTGTCATCGCCTCGCCTCCGATTTCCCTGTCTGCACCACGTCCGTCGCCCTGGATCGCAGCCACCCAGTTCGACAACGCCGTCTACTTCCTCGCCGCCTCGCCGAGTCGCATCGAACGCTATGATCTCACCGCGGATCGTTGGCTTCCCACCGTGATCCTCGGCGGTACGCAGGCGCCCACAGCCTTCCTTCCCGTGGCCGAGGGGGTTTACGTCGCATATGGCCGGACCCTCGTACGTCGCAGCTCCGACCTCAGCAAGGAAACCTCCGTCGCCGATTCCGCTTCGGACATCACCGTCCTCTATGCCCTCGATGATTTTCTTTATTTCAACACCATCCTTCCCGCCGTAAACGGGACGGCCCCCGTCCTAAAATCGATTCGTCGAAGCAACCTCGCACCCGGGCCCGACAACGAACTCCTCTCCCGTCAACCAGCCCTCGCTCCCCGAACCCGTCGTGTATTCGGTTCTGAGGACAGATATAACGGCGTAAGCCCCCGTATCGCCACGATCGGCCTCGACGGCCGCCATACCGCCGCCGACCTCACGAAAGTCGCTTACTCGAACTTTCCTTCCTCCAGTCGCCTCTATGTTTTTCCATCCGAAGAGTATCTCGCAAACGGCGCCGGCAGCCTTTTCCACACTTCGGACTTTTCCTACGCGGGATCAATCGGTGTCGATCTGAACGATCTCACCTTCCTCGGCGACGGCACACCAGTGGTTTTGCGCGACCGCGTCCTCCGGCTCCTCGGGGCTCCCGGTTTCCTTGAATCGCGCCACGCCGACCTGCCCTTTGTCGGGGTACGCGCCTTCGCGACCGCTTCGGGGGTGGTTGTCTTCGGCTCCCAAGCGGCATCGGGCGATGCCTTCCGTGTGGCGAAGGTCCCCCTTGCGTCCTTCCTCCCCGCCTCCGGCGCGGCTTCTTCGGTGACGCCCACCGACCGCTTTTCGGTCGACGGAGTTTTCGAGGGTGCGGATGGCGTTGTAGGTATCTTTAGTCGTAGTCGGCAAGCGCTGCTGCGCTGGTCATCCGCTACGCAAGGCTATCTCCCGTCCATCCCGTTGCGCGGACAACCTACCTTCGTTACTCAAACCCCCTCCTCCACCCGTATCCTCCTTCTTTACGGCGATGGCACGTTGACCGAGGTTCCGTTGCGCACCGCCTTCACCCCGGAGCACATCATCGCCACTGTTGGCAGCCGACTTATCGCCGTCACCGATCTCAACGACATGGTTCTGCTCGACCTTCACAACTATGCCGACAGCGGTGTTTTTCGCTTCGTCATAGGGGCGCAAGTTCAGACCCTTCCGAATCCCAACTGGGGTGGCACCTTTAACGCCGGTGCGGCCTGGTTACCGGCGTCGCGACGGCTCTTCACCTACTCCGCCGGCGGCATTGGCTCCCTGAAGTTTGAGACTATCCCGGCCTCAGGGGAACTGCCCGGCCGGTATGACCCAACTGCGGGACCCACGGTGAACGCCCCCGCACCTTTGCGTTTCAACTCCGAAGGCACGCTCTTCGCGGCCGGCAACGGTCGCGTGTTCACCACAAATCTCGCCCCGGCTGGTGTCCTGGGCTACGACTTCCTCGATGCCGCCTGGCTCGCCAATTGTCTTTTGACCCTCAGCGCCGCCACCGATGGTGGCATCGAAATTCAGCGCTGGGATCGCCTGAACTACCTCCGATCCGGCACTCTCACACTGCCCGGCATTCCTCAAAGGATTCTGCGTGTTTCGGAGACTCAGGCGCTCGTGGTCTCACTGATCCAAGGCTTCCTTTCCTACACGTTGGTTAATTTCGATCTCAGCCTCGCGACACCGCTCGGCGTCCCCAGCCGCGGCGGCGTATACTCCGGAGCATTCGGTCCCGCAGGTGCGGATGGCGTTTTCTCGCTCTACATCCGGCCGGATCGCACCGGCGTTTTCCTGATCCAGTTCGCGCATTCCGCCGACGCGCTCCTTTCGACGGATGTTGTCCTCGGTACCGATGGTTTGTTCGTCACCACGGCCCACGCCCTCGACGGCAGTACAAGCCGCGTCACTGCCGGAATAATTTCCTCCGCCGGCGGTTTTACGGGCACCATCCCCTCGCTCAACCTTTCCTTCAACGGCACCAAAGCCGCCGGCACTGCCGCATCCGCCGGTTTTTATTCAGCCTCCGCCCTCAATGGCAATACAGGTGAGGCCTATGTCATCGTAGGGGAGGATGGACGCGCCCTTTTCGTCGCCCGAGCCTCGTCCAAGAGCGATGGCGGAACGGCTTCGGTAGGCAACGATGGCAAATTCAACCTCATCACGCCGGCTGGCACAAAAATCAGTGGTATGCTCAACGTCGCCGCCGGCGATCTCGTCGCTACCACCGACTCCGGCGCCCTTTCCGGCTCAGCGTTTGCCGGCCTGCGCGACAATGTGATCCGCACCGACCGTCTCGCCAATATCTCCACCCGCGGCCGCGCCGGCCCGGGCGACGATGTCATGATCGCCGGCTTCGTCCTCACCGGCACCGCCCCCCGTCCCGTGCTGGTCCGGGCGATCGGACCCACCCTCGGTGGGTTCGGCGTCCCGGGCACGCTCGCCGACCCCCGCCTCGAACTTTACCGGGGCTCGACCAAACTTTCCGAAAACGACAACTGGTCCTCTGCCAACGATCTCGTCGCCACCACCGCCCGCCTCGGCGGCTTTGCCCTCGCCGCCGGCAGCGCCGATGCCGCCCTCCTTCTCACCCTCGACCCCGGCGCGTACTCCGCCCAGGTCAGCGGGCCCGGCGGCTCCGTCGGCAACGCCCTCGTCGAGGTCTACGATGCCGGCACCACGCCTTCGCCGGGTACTGCCGCCCCACGGCTCGTCAATATCGCGACCCGCGGTCGTCTCGCCTCAGCCGACGACACCCTCATCGCCGGCATTGTTATCACGGGCAATGCCCCCAAACGCCTCCTCGTCCGCGCCATCGGTCCCGGCCTCGCCGCCTTCGGGGTCACCGGCACCCTCGTCGACCCGGTGCTCACTCTCACCGGCCCCACGGCCTCGGGCCCCGGCACCCTAGCCGCCAACGACGACTGGGCCTCTCCTGCCACCGGCGGCCCCACCGCCGCCGAAATCGCCGCCGCCAGTGTCGCCACCGGCGCTTTCGCGCTGCCAAACGGCAGCAAGGACGCCTGCCTCCTCCTCACGCTCGCTCCCGGCAACTACACCGCCCAGGTCACCGGCAAAAACAACGGCACCGGCGTCGCCCTCATCGAGGTTTACGAGGTCAACAACTAGCCGTCTGTTCAGCCAGGCCGACCGCGCCCTCTTGCGCTGTTGCCCGCGGGGGTGAGGGATTTTCCCTCCCGGCCCCGGCCCGGTGGCACCGGTGGTCGAAGCCAGGTCCGGGGCGAGGGGGCGCTTACGGCCACGTCGTCTCTCCGTGAGACTTCAGGCTTGATTTTGTATAAAAAAAGAATATGATTGTTTCTAAAATCAATCCCAACCTCCCTTGAACTCAGGTCGACCCATGGATCAAAACCGGGGCGCTCCAAGGCGGAGCATCGCCGCGTTTCACCCCCGCCCCGCCGCGCACCCCGCGCCGGATCAAGGCTCATCAAGGGAAATCAAGGGATTTCAAGGCAAATCAAGGCAACGCCGGGCCGCTCGACGGCCACGAGGCCGTCCGCCGACCACTGGCAGCGGAACGACGAAAGGGCAGGGCGGGCTGCACTCGCGATAAATCCGACCCAATCCAACCCCCTCAAAGCCCACCCGCTCCTCGTCCCTCCACCGCAAAAAGGTACCTGCCGCTCGGCTGGGGGCTTTAACCCAGTTGATCGCCCGCGACGCGGCCGTCTTTCCTGGCCGACACCCGATCTTCACACCCTCCCCGAGAAACGCCTACCCGCCGCGAACGTCTTTTCCATTCCGCTCCATGAAACCCTCGCGCCCGTCCTTTACCCTCCGGTTCACCGCCGCCCTCGCTTTCGCCTCCTTCGTTCCGTTCGCTCTCGCGGCGGCGACACCCACGACCCGTGGCCCCGAGGAGGATGTCAACAGCCCCGCGCTCCGCGAGCGCACCGGCCTCACTCCGGGCGCCAACCTCCTCTTCAACGGCTGGGGCGTCACCCCCGCCGGCCGGCCTGTCCCCATCAGCGACATGGCCCTCAAAATGATCGTGTCGCCCGACAAGAAGATGCTCGTCGCCGTCAGCGGCGGGTTTAGCGACACCGGGCTCACCCTCTTCGATCTCGCCACCCAGAAGGTGGCGCAGTTCCTCCCGCTGAAGGAATCCTGGAACGGCGTCGTCTTCACCCGTGACGGCGGGCGCATTTTGGTTTCCGGCGGCGACACCGGCCTCGTGCATGTCTTCACCTATGCCGACGGCAAGGCGACCCCGGCTCCCGCCGTGAAACCCGGCGGGCCGGACACCGACCTCGTCTTTCTCGCTGGTCTCGCCGTTCACCCCTCGACGGGTAAAATCTATGTCTGCAACGAGGCCAACCACGAGGTCTGGGTCCTCAATCCCGACACCCTTGTGCGCGAAGCCACCATCCCGACCGGCCAGCATCCGCACTCCTGCCTCGTCGGCGCCGACCGGAAGCACCTCTACGTCACCAACTGGGGCAGCCGCGCGGTCACGGTGATCGACACCGCGACCAACCGCCGAGTCCGCGACATCACCGTGGGTATCCGCCCCAACGATCTGGCCCTCGCCCCCGACGGCCGCCTCTTCGTCGCCTGCTCCGGCGACAACACCGTGCACGTGATCAACACCGGCAAGCTCGAGGTCGCCGGTGAGCCCGCCAGCCCAGCCCGCCGCCTTTGGGAGGGCACCCGCGAGATCATTTCCACCTCGCTTTATCCGCAGTCGCTCGAGGGCAGCACGCCCGACGGCCTCGCCGTGTCGCCCGATGGCCGCACCCTGTTCGTCGCCAACGCCGACAACAACAACGTGATGGTCGTCGATATCTCCAACCGCGTCACCGAGGAGGCGAAGGACCGCGGCGACACCATCTCGCTCGTCAACGGCTTCATCCCCGTCGGCTGGTATCCCACCGCCGTCGCCGTCAGCCCCGACAATCAGACGCTGTTCGTCGCCAACGGCAAAGGCCTCCAGTCGCGCGCCAATTTCCCCGCCAAGACCAGCGACCCTCGCACGCCCCACAAGTCGCCGCCCTTCGACTACATCGCCCGCACCTTCGAGGGCTCGATCTCGGCCATCGCTCGGCCGGACACGAAACAGATGGTCGCCTACACGGAGCAGGTCCGGAAAAACTCCCCCTACACGCCCGCCTGGCTCACCCGCGCCCCGATCGCCAGCCAGAGCGTCATCCCCGCCAAGGTTGGCGACCCGTGCCCGATCAAGTACGTCCTCTACATCATCAAGGAAAACCGCACCTACGACCAGGTGTTTGGCGACATGAAGGACGCGAAGGGCGCCCCGCTCGGCAATGGCGACCCGCACCTCGCCATCTTCGGCGAAAAAATCACGCCCAACCAGCACCAACTCGCCCGCGACTACGTGCTCTTCGATAACCTCTATTCCAACAGCGAGGTCAGCGTCGACGGCCACAGTTGGTGCGACGCAGCGATCGCGACCGACTTCAACCAGCGCTCCTGGATCATCAGCTATTCGAAGCACGGGAAACTCGCCGGCAACGAGGAGATGGAAACCCCCGCCAACGGCTACCTCTGGGACCTCTGCCGCCGCCATGGCGTCACCTACAAGAACTACGGCGAGGGCGCCCAGCGCGTCCCCTCCGCCAACCGCGGCCAGTGGGGCAACCGCCGCCAGATGCGCGACATGGACAAGGTCGATTTCTGGATCAAGGACCTGCAGGACGCCGAGCGGACCGGCGTCCTCCCACGCTTCACGATCATGTCGCTCGGCGAAAACCACACCAGCGGCACCGCCCCCGGCGCCTTCACGCCCAACGCCGCCGTCGCCAGCAACGACCTCGGCCTCGCGAAGATCGTCGCCGCCGCCAGCCGGAGCAAATTCTGGCCCGAGATGGCGATCTTCGTCATCGAGGACGACACCCAGAACGGCCCCGACCACGTGGACGCCCACCGCACCGCCGGCCTCGTGCTGAGTCCGTATGTGAAGCGCGGATACGTGGACTCCACCCTCTATACCACGGCGAGCATGATCCGCACGATGGAGCTGATCCTCGGGCTGCCCCCGCTCACCCAGTACGACGCCGCGGCCACCCCCATGTTCAACGCCTTCCAGCGCGAGCCCGTCCTCACACCCTACGCCGTGATCCAGCCGGACGTGGACCTGCAGGCCAAGAACACCCGCCGATCCGTCTTCTGGCAGGAGTCCTCCCGGATGAACTTCACGGAATACGACCGCGCCCCCGAGGACGAATTGAACCGCATCCTCTGGGTCGTCGCAAAGGGAGACGAACCGTACCCGACCCCGATCCACCGCGCACTTTTCACCAAGTGAATGGCCGGGGCGTTTTCTGGACACTCACCGCGAGATTCCCGTTTCTTCCGGCTCTGACACAACCCGTTGGCCGACTGAGAGAAAATCATCGGCAGAGTGTAAGGGATCCCGAAATCGCGTCGGAAAACCTTACGTAACCAACTGGAAATCAGTGGGTGTAGGCTACTTAGAATTGAGATGCGTAATGTCCAAGATGTTTGTATAAAACATCTTAGGAAATCGCTCGGGCTGTGGCACAGCGAGCGCTAACTGATTGGCGTTCAGCGAAGTCCCCTCAGCAACCAACCACACAGCCAGCGTCCTACCCCCCATGAAACTAACCGGCTCAGCTCTCCTCACCCGCGCCTTGGCGCTCGCATCGCTCTTCGCGATCGTCTCGGCCGCGCAAGCGGCTATCATCGACTTCACCGGCGGCTCCGTTAGCGGCGCCTACGCCAATCACTACGAAGAAAACGGATTTCAGGTCGACGTGACCGGCGCCTCCGGCGCGTTCTTCGGCGACTACTATGGCGTTGGCAACAACGTCATCCACGCGCACTGGGCCACGGGCCCCTACGGGAATGTCACCGAGATCAAGATCTCCAAGATCGGTGGCGGCACGTTCGATCTCAACTATTTCATCCTCACCTCCAACACCGACACCGGTGGCGGTCCGGCCTCCGGCAACGAACGGGCTTGGATCAAGAACAACAACGGCAACGACCAACTCTTGCCCGTCGAAAACTGGGGCTTTCCGGCCACGCAGATCTTCCTGGGCTCGAACTACGACGGCATCACCTCGTTCTCCTTCTACGTCACCAATATGGTGGATTGCTTCGGCATGGACGAATTCTACATCGACCAGGCCGCGCCTCCCGGAGGCCCCTCCGTCCCCGACTCGGCCACGACCGCCGGTCTCCTTGGTTTCGCCATGGTCGGTATGGTTGCGGCCCGTCGCAAGCTGAGCCGCCGTTAATTCCAAACGGCCCTGGGTTCGTCCAGGCTTGGATTTCCCGACCGGGAGCCGATGAAAATCGGCTCCCGGTTTTTTTGTGCCGGCCCTCCCGTCAACGGGCCTGGCGCCAGCGCCCGGCCAGCCCACTGCCGCTGACGGCCAGGATGGCGGCGGCCAGCTGTATCAGTTGGAGGGTCGACAGTGTGAGGACCAGCCTGGCCAGCACCGCATCGACCTTGTGCAGCGAGAGCAGGCTCGCCAGTGAAACGCCCGCGTAGATACCCAGCCCCAGCCAGACGGCCCGATGGGCCGCATCCCGTTGCCGGATCCAAACGGCTGCCACCGCGGCCACGGCCGCGACCAGTACCAGCGTGGTCACAAAGACCTGAATACCGAGTCGGTCGGCATACCACCGGTGGCTGATCGCCCACGCCCGGGCCGCATCACCGACCACGCGTTCGACCGGCAGGGCCTCCCAGACCGGCCCGATCCAGCGCTCGCCACCGGAATGTAGTCGCTCGTGGCCGCTTCGACCCGGTTGTTCCAACCGGCGGTCGGCCCCGCATAGACGATCGCCCGCACATACCCCAGCTCATCCTGGGCCGGCACCTCCAGGCGAAAAGTCAGTGGCGCCCCCGGTGCGCCAATCCGCTGCGCGGGGCTCCCGCTGAGCATCCCGCGGCTCTCGCGCCGCGTCGTCGACCAGTGCAGATCTGCCGTCACTGTGGCAGGCGTGGCCGCATTCGGGATGACTCGCACAATCAGGGGCTGTCCGGCCGTCGCCACCCGCGGGACCTCCACGGTCAGCCACGGAGCCGTGTCCTTCGGCCGGCTCAGCCAATACCCCACAAGCGCACCCAGGCCCAGCAGGGCCAGCAAGAGCGTAAGTTTTCGGGTTTGGGTCATGCGGATCGCGGGCGCCTGGCCATGCTTGCGGCGATTCAGCGCAGGGAAAGGTGCGGTGTCAAAATTCCCCCGCCGTCAGCCAATGCGGTCGCAGCACCCGCACGCAAAACATCCTTTTGCCGCAGGTCCCGCCATGCCACGGTCGTTCCATGCAGCTCAACCTCACCGGGCAAACCGTCGCTGTCATCGGCTCGTCCAACGGCATCGGTCGCGCCGTGGCCGCGGGATTCCTGGCCGAAGGTTGTCACGTGCGAGGGTTCGACCGCGTGGCCCCGTCAGATCTCACCGGACCCGACCCGATCGCTACCACCCTCGGCGACGTCACGGCCTTCGCTGAGGTCAAGGCCTTCGCCGCCACATTTCCCTCCGTCGATCACGTGGTGTTCACGGTCGGCGTCGGTTCGGGCAAGTTCGGGTTTCCCTTCTGGAATCTCGACCCCGCCGACTGGGCGCGTGTCCTCGACATCAACCTCATCGGCGCCGTCAATGTCGCCCATGCGTTCGCCCCCGCGCTCATCGCGCGCGGCGGCGGCTCGTTCCTGGTCTTCGTCTCCGTCGCGGGACAGATCGGTTCCCAGAGCGACCCGCCCTACAGCGCCGCCAAGGCCGGCCTCATCAACTTCATGCAGTGTGCCGCCAAGGACTTCGCGCCGCACGGCGTCCGCGCCAACGCCATCTCCCCGGGCATGGTGCAGACCGCCCTCAACCAGTCCGTGTGGGCCGCCGCCCAAAACCTGCTCCCCGCCGACCAACGCCGCTCCTACGCCGACTGGGCCGGGGAAAAGATCCGCAAGATCGCCCCGCTCGGCCGCTGGCAGACTCCCGCGGAGTTCGCCGCGCTCGCCACCTTCCTCGCCTCCGACCACGCGAAGAACATCACCGGCCAGACCCTCAACGTCGACGGTGGTCAGGTCATGCACTCCTAGGCGTTCCCTTCCTTTCTTCCTACCCCATGAAAGTCATCATCACTGGCGGCGGCGGTTTCCTTGGCTCGCAGCTCTGCCAGAAACTCCTCGCCCGCGGCGAACTTACCGGCCCCTCCGGCTCACCCGAGCGCATCGCGCAGATCGTTCTCCTTGACGCCGTGTTTCACCGGCCCGCCACCGATCCGCGCGTGCAACAGGTCGGCGGCGACATCGGCGACCGCGCCACCGTCCTGCAGGCCGTCGGCACCGAAGCCGCCACCGCGATCTTCCACCTCGCCTCGATGGTCAGCGGCGAGTGCGAGGAGCGCTTCGACGACGCCCTCCGCGTCAATCTCGACGGCGGGCGCAACGTCTTCGAAGCCGCGCGGGCCGTTCCCGGCCGTCCGCGCGTGGTGTTTGCCAGCAGCATTGCCTGCTACGGCGGCGAGGCCATGCAGG
>JAPLTR010000545.1 GCA_026398065.1 Verrucomicrobiota bacterium
TCTACCGATCACTGCTCGCGTTCGCTCGTCGAAGCCGCGAGATTCCGCGATCATCGAGCTTCGATCGAGTCGGCCGGAAATCGTCGCGACCGTCCTGGTGAACCTGTCTGACCACGCGCTTTTCGCAGTTGTGAACCCCGCTACGGAAAAACCGAAATCAGAGGAACTGGCGGCGGCTTCAGTCCGAGTCTACCAGCGATTGTATGGAAACGCCCCCTTTGAACGCTTTACTCGCCACGGAGGACTATTTGGCCCGTGAAAAAGGGCCAACCACTCGCCCCCGACAGCCGGGCTTGAGCCCGGAGGCGGCTGAGCGCAACGTTTCGAAAAAATCGGATGTTCATCAGTCCCTATGAGAAAGTCGGCGGCCTGGTCTGGGTGCCGCGCATGCTCCGGAAGATTCGGCTGCGCGCCAGCGGCCAGTTGCCACCCGACTACCACCCGTACATGGGGCTGGGCTTCGACCGGCGGTGCGTGCGGTTTCTCGGCGTGGCTTACGAGGCGCTGGTCGAACGGGTCACCGCCGGCGGGACGGACGAGGAGATCCTCGCCTGGTGCTTCGCCACGGGCCGGCGACCGTCGGAGGTCGAGATTCACGTCTGGAACGAATACATGATCAAGCGCGGCTGGCGCGACACCGATGCGCCCGCGGGCGACTTGCAGGCGTACAAGGAAAAGTACGGGCTGGGCCACCGCTCCGACATCCTCACCTACTTTGATTTCTATGAGGTCGACGAGGGACGAAAGCCGTAAACCGCCCGCCCGCTCGCCGGCGACCGCGGTCAGGTCGCGGAGCCAACGTCCGCCCCGACCGTGACGGTGGGATGATCGTCGAGCCGGCGGCGGGCGGTGGGACCATGGCGGCCCCGTGTGATATCCGGCCCCAAATCGGTATCGGCACCCCGCGACGGCCTACAATGCCGCGCAAAATTCTTCGACCGTCACTCCGGCTTGCTCGACGATGCCGCGGAGCGTGCCCGGTTTGATCGGCTTGTGCATCGGCACCACGACCGTCCGGGCATCCTGGCGAAGAATCACGTGAGAACCTGTCTGGCGGCGGGTCACGAACCCCAGGCGGTGGAGCGCCCTCACCGCCGCGGAGCCATTGACGTCGCGCGGAAGCTTCACGCGACCGCGAAGACCGGATCCTGCACGAAATGGAGGCGCACGCGCGCCGGAGCCTTCCCCTCGTCAAAATACCCGCTTACGGCGTCGGAAACCATGGTCTGCAGTTCGGCGAGGGTATCGCCCTGCGTCGTGATGCCGCCGCCGGCTGGATCGTTCCAGCGGGCAACAAAACCGCCCGTCTCGGTGCACGGTTCGACTGAGAAGGTGATTTCCACGGCGACAACGTAACACGGTGCCGGCGTCCGTCAACGCTGGGGGGCTTGGCGGCGGAGCGCCAGATGAGCGCGCGGCGGTGCCAGGGTGGGCGGGGAGGCGCTTGAGTTCACCGTCCCACCCACCGCCGGCTTCACCAGGTCAGTCGCACGAAGTCGAAGCGCTGTCTCGTCGACTGCCGCTCGGCCTTGAATTTGTCATCCTTCACCAGGATATCGACGTTCTTCCACAGCCCCACCTCGATCCGGGCCGGGCCGAGGTCCTTCCCGTAGAAACGTCCGCCGCCCATCAGCGTGAAGGTCCCCGTCGCCTCCGTCGGCTCCGGGCGTTCCAGCGGCACCGCAGTTTTCTCCTTCACCACGTAGCGGTCCATCAGCACCACGCCGTTGGCGGCCGACGGCGACGCTGCCCTGACCGCACCCGGCCCCGGATCCGCCACCGCTTGCCGTGACACCGGGTCCAGCCGCACGCGGGCCAGCGGCACCGCTCCGGCCGGCTCGCCCACCGCCACCCCGGCCAGGCACGACCACACGAGGGCGAGGGCAAGGGGTTTCATGGGGTTTGCGACCTTTCGGACGCCGAGAAGTTCACCGGAAATGCTCGCCGAGTCGAGCCCGCCCCCGCCCCAACCGCCGCGAACCTCGCCCCGCTCCCCGTCCCGTTTCCGTCCGGCGACCGCGCCGGTGTCAGGGGCGCGGAGGCTCCGACGAGGGTCGAAGGTCGGGCCGCCCATCCACCGGCAAGCGCCCTGGCCGGCCGTTTGAGCACACTTATTTTGTTGATTTATTCATACAATAACATAATAGTTGAATCCAGAATCAACCCAGCACCGCCAATGAACACGGATCAACCCAGAGGCCGGAGCACCGCTGTGCGCCGGCGAAACGCCCCGGCGTTCCGGGGGGTGGCGGCGGCGTGGGCGTCTTTCTGGCGGCGCCACGACGCGACCCCGCGAAGGCCGGACGCTTCTCGCGCACGCGCGTCCCCCTGCCCGCTCCGGCCCGTCCGGGCGAATCCATGTAAATCCGACCAGATCCAAGCCGGGATGAACCACGAAACCCACGGAAGACACGAAATCCGGTCGGAGGAGGGGTTCTCCCTTGCCTCGGCGTTCTCCGGCCGGGTGTCCCCAGCTTCGAGCCAAGGCCTCGCCACATGGGCGGGCCAGCGGCCCGCGCTCCCGGGCAAATCCGACCGGATCGCACAAAATCCAAGTAAATCCAACC
>JAPLTR010000823.1 GCA_026398065.1 Verrucomicrobiota bacterium
GGGTATTGAACGGTTTCGGCAGGAAGGAAAAACGCTGGGCGTAGCTGAATTCGACACCGTTATAGTGGCCAGTATCTGGGATGTTAAATTTGTAGCTGACGTAGTACTGGTCGAACGGATAGCCCAACTGGCCCTGGGCGATGCCGAGGGCGGCGGCGGTGGCCGGGTCGAGCGTCTGCGTGGCGTCGACGATGGAGATCTTGAAGGTCTTGCGGAAGACCGAGGCGGAGATGAGACCGCCCTGACCGTAGTAGTACTCCAGGTTGAGATCGTAGTTTTCGACGGTGAAGGGCTTCAGGCCGGGATTGAAGAGGCTGACCTTGCCGCGGGCGGTCGACGTGGGGTCGCTGATCGTGGGCGCGCCGGGGGTGAGGTCGTTGTAGTCGGGGAGGCCGATGGATTTCGCGGCGCCGAAGCGGAGCTGAAGGTTGCGGGAGAGGTTGTACTTCGTGTTGAGGGAGGGGAACCAGCTCGTGTCCACGAACTTTCCGGTGAGGATGCGGGGGAGGGTCGAGTTGCGGTTCTCGATGTCGACGTGGCGGTCCTCATAGCGTGCGCCGGCGATGACGAGCAGCTTGGGGACGGGCTTCACATCCACGCGGAAGTAGGTGGACTTCGTCTCCTCGTCGAAGCGCGAAAGGACATCGCTCGCGGGGGCGTAGGGGAGGTAGTTGTTGCCGCCGAGCTGGCTGTAGGCGGAGTAGACGCTGAGGAAGTTGTAGGCGGGGAGCCCGTAGCCGATGCCGTGATTCGAGAAGCCTTGGTCGACGAGACCGACGAGTTGGGAGCCGGTGATGGCGGAGGTGCCGCCAAAGCCGGTGGCGGCGCTCGTGCCGGTGCGGTTGAAGGTGCGCTGGTCGACGTTGCGGCCGGTCTCGTCGAGGCGGGCGCCGACCTTGAGGGTGGCGGGCAGGGTGCCGAGCGGGGTCTTGAAATCGAGCGAGGCGCCGTCGCGGGTGTCGACGCCGGTGGTGTGACGGCTGCGGATCTGGGTCATGCTGAACTTCGAGACGTCGCGGAGATCCACCACCGCGCCGGTGCTGTCGGTGAGGACGAAGGTGGGGACGGTCTCGCCGAGGTCGGTGAACTTCACGGTGAGGCCGGTGCGCGTCATCGTGGCGTCGGAATACCACCCGCGGGTGGTGTCGCGATATTTGCTGTAGGCCTGGCTCCAGTAGGTGCTGGCGTCGAGCCTGGCCCCGGTGGTGAAGTCGTGGGTCAGGCTGGCGCCGGTGCTCCAGGTGACGCCGGACTTGGAGCGGTTGATCGTCTGGATGGCCGCGCTGCCGCCGCCGGCGGGGCCGGTGAAGGTCCGGCCGTCGTAGGTAAGCGCGCCCGTGGTGCTGAGGGCGGGGAGGGCGCCGGGCGTGATGGTGAGGACGCGGTCGGTGAAGAGGAGGTCGTAGTAGTTCCACTGGCCGTTGAAGGAGACCTTGGTGCGCTCGGCGAGGCGGTAGTCGACCTGGCCGGAGATGGACTGGCGGCGGGTGTTCTTCTGCTCGTTTTGCAGGTTCCAGTTGTTGATGCCGGGCTTGTCGGCGTTGCCGCCGCTGGCGGGGTTGTATTGGTA
This sequence comes from Verrucomicrobiota bacterium, assembly GCA_026398065.1. GTDB lineage: Bacteria > Verrucomicrobiota > Verrucomicrobiia > Opitutales > Opitutaceae > GAS368. The sequence continues at coordinate 1,571 of JAPLTR010000823.1, forward strand.
GGAGTAGGACGAGCGGGGGTAGTTGTTGAAGAGCTGGGAATTCTTGTAGGCGAGATTGTAGCCAAGGTTCGGCGTGAGGCGGGAGGCGTAGTTGAGGTCGATGCCGGGAAGGATCTTGCGGGTCTTTTCCTGGCCCCAGCCCTCGGTCTTGCGGAGATAGAGGTCGCTGTCGGTGGCCTGGAGGTAGGCCCGGTAGGTGAGGAGGCTGCCCTCGCGGTCGAAGGCGCTCTTGGTGACGAGATTGATGGAGCCGCCGGTACTGGTGGCCTGCATCTCGGGGGTGAGGGTCTTGAAGACCTCGACGCTCTCGACGTTGTTGATGGCGACCTGCTCGAACTCGAAGCGGCGGTTGGCGTTGCCGGAGGTAGCGCTGGCGACGGGGTTGCCGTTCATCGTGACGTTGGTGAAGGCGGTGTTCATGCCGCGGAGGGTGGCGGCGCGGGCGTCGTTGGCGTTGTAGTCGATGCCGACGCCGGGGAGGAACTTGAGGTACTCGGCGGCGTTGCCCTCGGCGATGTCGCCGTACTGGTCGCCGGCGGCGACGACCTTGATGTTGTCGGAGGCCTTCTGCATCGCGATGGCCTGGGCCATGCCCTCCTTGGTGCCGGCGACCTTGAACTCGGTGAGCGCCACGATGTCGCCGCTGCCGAGGCGGACCGGCAGGCTGGCGGTCTGGCCGGACTGGACCGTGACGGAGGCGGCCTTGGACTCGAGGCCGGGATAGGTGACGGTGACCTGGCGCGGGCCGGCGGGCACGCCGGGGAGCGTGAACGAGCCGTCGCGCGCGGTGGTGGTGCGGAATTCGGTGCCTTCGACGACGACCTCGGCGCCCTCGAGGTATTTGCCGGTGGAGGCGTCGACGACGGAGCCGGAGATCGCGCCGCCGGTGCTCTGGGCGGAGGCCAGGCTGGCGAGTAAGAAGCCGGCGAGTGCGAGGCACGCGCGGCGGAAGAGACGGAGGGACGGGGTGGGGTTCATGGTTTTGGGCAACAAAGAGACTGCGATGGGGGCGAACGAAACGGGCACGGGCAGCGACGGCGGGGTAGCCGGACGGGGTGGGGCGGGACCGGGAGGGGCGCGATAAGGGTGGGACACGTGTCCGATTAGACGCAATTATGATTTTGGCCTGACGGTCTGGCGGGACGCAGACCGGCCACCTGTGGGTGGGCCATCCCCCCATGCGGGGGCGGGAGGGGTTGGGCGAGGAGGCGGCCGGGGTGCCGGAGTGGGACGCGGAGGGACGAGGACGCCGGACGCAAAAAGGCCCCGGGGAGACGTGCTCCGCGGGGCCGCGACTGAGGAGGGGGCGCGCCGGGGGCGCAGGGTGGGTCCGTTAGAACGTGCCCTTCACACCGACGGCGTACTGGACGCCGAATTCCTCGCTGCGGTAGGTGTGGGTGTAGCCCGGGGTCTCGGGGCTGTAGCGCTCGAGGTCCTGGGGGGTGTTGAGGATGTTGCGGGCGTTGGCGAACACGGTGACGCGCTTGCTGAAGGTGTATTCGGCGTTCAGGTCGATATTGTATCGGGAATCGTAATACTCAAACGCGTTGGGCGCGGTGCCGGTCTGGGCGGAGTTGCGCTGGCGGCCGCGGTAGTTGTACTTCACCATCAGCACGAGGGGCCGCTTGCTGAAGGTGAGGCCCATGCTGCCGCTCTTCGGGATGAAGCGGTTGAAGTCGGCGCCGTTCGCCCCCTGGAGGTGGAGGATGGAGCCGCTGGCGGAGAAGTTGAAGAACCGGCCCCAGGGGCCGAGGGCGGTGAGCGGCTGCATGAAGTTGGCTTCCGCGCCGTCGATGCGTGCGCTGCCGATGTTGAGGCGGCTGTTGACGGTCCAGCCGACGTAGCGCTGGTCGAGCCCCAGTTGGTCGAGGAGGGCGGGGGTGGCGGCGGTGTTGATCGCGCCGAAAAAGTCGGTGAGATCCTTGCGGAACACACCCGCGGAGAGGATGCCGCCCTTGGGGAAGTAGTACTCGACGGAGATGTCGTAATTCTTCGCGGAGTAGGGCTTCAGGCCGGAGTTGGTGTAGGTGATGGTGCCAGGGGCCGAGCCGG
>JAPLTR010000898.1 GCA_026398065.1 Verrucomicrobiota bacterium
AGCTGGAGACCCCCGAGCAGATCGCCCACGGGAAGGACATCCCCGAGGGCGTGGTCGCCTACCGTATTTTCGGCCCGTTCTTCTTCGGGGCGGCGGAAAAGATGGAGGACGCCCTCCTCCGGGCCGGGACCCTGCCCCGCATCCTGATCCTGCGCCTGCAGCTCGTGCCCGCGATGGATGCCACCGCGCTCAATGCCCTCGAAAGCATCGTCGAGCGCATGCAGGCCGCCGGTGGCACCGTCATCCTCAGCGGGCCGCACCGCCAGCCGCTGGAGATGATGCGCAAGGCGGGCTTCATCGAACGCCTCGGCCGCCCCAACATCCGCGCGCACTTCGACGACGCCCTCGTCCGCGCCCGCGAAATCCTCGCGCAACGCTGACCCGCCCCCGACTCTTTCCATGCTCCGGCACATCACTCCCGCTTGGGTCTATTTTGGCGGCATGGCCCTGGCCACCACCGCCGGCATCATCAACGCCGTCGGTTTCCTCGGCCAGCACCACCAGGCGCTCAGCCACCTCAGCGGCACCGTCACCACGCTCGGCATCGGGTTCGGCCTGACCCACTACGATGTCGCGCTGCACGCCCTGGCGATCCTCGTGTCCTTCTTCCTCGGGTGTGTCGTGAGCGGCGCCATCATCCGGCAGAGTTCCCTCCGCCTCGGCCGGCGCTACGGCGTCGCCCTCTCGCTCGAATCCGCCGCCCTGTTTGTCTCCGTGTACTTTCTCCGCCGCGGCTCCAACATGGGCGACTACCTCGCCGCCCTCGCCTGCGGCCTCCAAAACGCCATGGTGACCACGTACAGCGGCTCGACCTTGCGCACGACGCACATGACCGGCATGGTCACCGATCTCGGCATCGCCTGCGGCCACCTGCTCCGCGGCACCCCGGTGGACTGGTTTCGGTTCCGCATCTACGGCGTGCTGCTCCTCGGCTTCTTCGCCGGCGGCCTCGTCGGCACGCTCGGCTACCAGTATTTCGGCTACGACACCCTGCTCGCCCCCGCCGCCCTCAGCGGCATCGCCGGCGTCGGCTACACCGTGATCAAGCACCTGGAGCGCCGGCGCCGGCACGCCGGCACGCCCGCCGCCTGATCACTCCCGCCACGTAAACGCGTGGCAGAGGGCCACCCCCGCCGCATCCGCCTCGTCGAGCGCCAGCGTGCGCCCGTGGCCCAGCAGCGCCATCACCGTGCGCGCCATCTGCTCCTTGCTCGCGCGGCCCGCGCCCACCACCGCCTGCTTCACGCGGAGCGGGGCATATTCGTACACCGCCTTCTCCCGCAGTGCCGCCGCCGAGATCGCCGCCCCGCGCGCCGCGCCGAGGATCTGCGCCGTCTGAAAATTCTGCACAAAGATCGTCTGCTCCAGCGCCACGTGCCGCACGTCCGGCGCCGCGTCGAGAAACGCCGCCACCGCCCGGTGAATCTCCCCCAGCGCATGCGCCATCGGGAGCTTCGCCGCCACCTTCACGGTCTGGCAGCGCAACAGCACCGGCTGCCGCCCCGGCACAAACTCGATCAGCGCCAGACCCGTCCCGCGTAGCGACGGGTCGATGCCAAGCACGAGGCCCGCGAAGGGCGTCCGCGCCCTCACACCGAAGGAGGTCTGGCCCGACGCCGCGCCATTGGTGGGTACGGCGATCGCCGCCGGCATGGGTTTCCCCGCCAGTTTCGCCGCCCACATCTGCCTCACGTTCATCCGCGCCATCGTCCCATGCGATAGCGCCCGTCCCGCCTGGGCAAAGCTAAATCGGCCTCCCAAACGGGCCGGCGAAAAAACTACGTCCGCCGTGGCCCATTTTTCCCCGCCATTGCGCATTGGACGTCAGCCATGCACTCACCCTTCTCCTTCCGTCTGCAGGTGGCCTCCGCCACCCGCTGTTCGCTGGCCCTCGCGACCACACTGATCGTGGTGGCCCTCGCCCTGTTCGCCGCGGTCGGCGCGGACTCTGTCGCGTTCCTTTAACCCGGCCGCCCGCCACGGGGTGCTTCACCGCTCCCGCAGCCGCGCCACGCCTCGGCTCAGAAGATCAGCTTCAGCCCCGCCACGAGGCTCAGACCGAGCGCAATGTTTTCAAACATCCGCTGGTCGATCCGGACCACGAGCTTTCGCCCCAACCACAAACCGGCGATCACGATGGGGGCGAGCACGAGGTTCAGCGAGAAACTCGCCGTCGTGATCAGACCGAGGTCCACCATGAAGGGTACCTTGAAAAAATTGAGCAGCAGGAAAAACACCGCGCCCGTCCCCACGAAATCCATCTTCGGCAGCCGCATCGCCAGCATGTAGACCGCCATCAGCGGTCCCGCCGCGTTGGCCACGAGGGTCGTGAACCCGGCCAGCACCCCGATGGTCGGCGCAAACCACGCGCCGTGCTCCGTCTCCGCCCCGGCAAACTTCCGCCGGATCAGGTGCATCGCCACCAGCCCCAGCACGATGCTCCCGATCAGCACCTTGGCCTGGTGCTCGTTGATCCGGTCCATCGCAAAATACCCCACCACCACCCCCGCCGCCGCCCAGCCAAACATCCGCCGGATGTGAAACCAGTTAGCGTGCTGCCGGTAGATGCTCACCGCCACGATGTCGCCGATGCACAGGAGCGGCAGCACCATGCCCGTGGACTGCTTCGCGGGAATGATATAGGTGAACAGCACGACCGCGAGCATCCCGAGCCCGCCGATGCCCGCCTTGGACACACCCACGATCAGCGCCGCCAGCACCGCCACCGCCCATTGCCACGGTTCGAACGTGCTCCTGGCGCGCCCTTCTCGGCAAACGCCCCGCCCGCGACCTCAAACACCTGCCACGTGCCCAGCTCCGCGTCCGGCAGGCTCGTCCCCGTGGCGATCACCTGCGACGCCGGGTCGATCGCCGCCCAGAACCGCCGCCGCCGCGCCGGGTCCAGTTCGCCGAGCACATCGTCCGCCAGCAGCACCGGGCGGATTCCGCTCTTCTCCTGAAACCAGGCCGCCTGCGCGAGCCGCAGGGCCAGCACGAGCGAGCGCTGCTGCCCCTCCGACGCAAAATCCTTGGCCGCCGTCTGGCGCACCGAGAAATGAAAGTCGTCGCGGTGCGGCCCCACCAGCGTGCTCCGGAACTGCGCGTCCCGCGCTCGCCCCGACTCCAGCCGCGCGAGCAGCGCCTCCGCCGACGGCTCCGCGAAATCCGGCTTGTAGACCAGCCCCGCCGGCTCCGCGTCGTCACACAATTTCCCATACGCCCCCGTCAGCGTCCGGCCCAGGGCCTTCACGCCCTCGCCGCGCAGGCGGATCAGTTCCGCCGCCGCCGGCGCGAGCGTCTGCTCAAAGGCCGAGAGCTGCGCCTCGCCCGCGGACCCGCGCTTCAGCAGCGCATTCCGCTCGGCCAGCGCCCGGGTGAAGGTTTGCAGCGCCTTCAAATAGCCCGCATCCATCGCCGCCAGCGTCAGGTCGAGCCAGCGTCGCCGTCCCGCGGGCGAGCCCCGCACGAGTTGCAGGTCCTGTGAGGAAAACACCACGGTCGGAAACTTGCCGAGATAGTCCGCTAGCCGCGTCACCCGCGCGTTGTCGCACCAGAGTTCCTTGCCGTCGTGGCGGAGCTTGATCGTGACCTTCGTCTCGCCCTGCCGCTCGTGCTCCAGCTCGCACGCGATGGCGGCGGTGTGCTCGCCGTGCCCGACCAGCAGCTTGTTGTCCGCCGCCCGGAAGGAGCGCAGCGCCGTGAGAAAGCCCGCCGCCTCGAGCAGGTTGGTTTTCCCCTGGCCGTTGGCGCCGATCAGGAACTGCTGGCGCCCCGAAAACTCCAGCGCGGCAAAGCCCACGTTGCGAAAATGCCGGAGGGTGAGCTTGCGCAGGTGCATGAAAATGCCGGAAGGAGGGTCCAGTTGCGGAAAATTTTCTATCGCGAGCAAGCCCACACCCGCCTTTCTTCACGCGATGATGTCCTTCGAAGCCTCGCTCGCCGAGACCGTGCGCACCTTCCAGTCCCTGCCGGAAATCCGGCCCGCCATCGACCGCGCCGGCCAGATGATCCTCGCGACCCTCCGTCGCGGCGGAAAGCTGCTCATCTGCGGCAATGGCGGCAGCGCCGCCGAGGCCGCGCATTTCTCGACCGAACTCGTCGGCCGCTACGCCAAGGACCGCCAGGCCCTCCCCGCCATCGCCCTCTCCGCCGACGGCTCGCTCCTCACCTGTGTCGTCAACGACTACGGCTACGAGCACGCCTTCTCCCGCCAGGTCGCCGGCTTCGGACGTCCGGAGGACCTCCTCGTCGTCCTCACCACCAGCGGCAATTCCGCCAACATCCTCGCCGCCCTCCACGAGGCGAAGAAGCGGAACATCGAGTCCCTCGCCTTCCTCGGCCGCGGCGGCGGCAAGGCCAAGGGCCTCGCGACCTGCGAGCTGATTATTCCCGGCAAGAGCGGCCCGGCGACGCAGGAGGCCCACCTCTTTCTGATCCATCATTTCTGCGAACTGATCGACGCGGAGTTCGCGTGAGTTCCACCCGGTCGTGACCGGGCTTCCCGCTCGCGGACGGCGATGAAAAGGTTTCATTCGCCAAAGGCTTTACGACCGCGGTCGCGGTCGTATCCTTTTTCCCAGTCGCTCTCCGAACCCCCGTCAGCCGCGGAGCGCGCCTCGTTCACGCTTCGGTCCGTCGGTCACCCCCATGAAAACCCTCAGCGCAGCGTTCGGCGCCGCCCTCGTGCTCGCCGTGTCCCTCGCCGCCCGCGCGGAAACCTCCGCCCAGGCCTGGCTCGAAACCTATTACCTCAACCCCGAACCCGAGCGTCTTCCGCTCGCGGTGCAGGAACTCAGCCGCAACGGCTACTTCGACCGCGCGGGCCATCTGCCGCTCGCCATCGGGTTTCTTAGCACGGTGTTTGCGCAAAATCCGCAGCGCGTCGACACCTGGCTCCTGAGCCTGAGCGACCTGCCCCTCCGCCACCAGCGCCTGCTCGCGTGTTCGCTCTGGCAGGCGGGCCACGCGCTGGGGTCGGAGATGATGACGGTCTTGTCCGAGCACTCGGCCATCCGCGAGGAGGTCCGCCGCCTCGCCTCC